>CANGWC010000033.1 GCA_947457515.1 Silvanigrellaceae bacterium | reverse complement strand
TTTTAATGAACTATTTTTTAAGCTTATTTTTAAAGAATAACTTAATTTTGTTCTATTTGATTTTAGATTTTAAGTAACTAAAAAACAATAGAATTTGCGATCACAATATTTGCTTTAAGTCAAAAAAAATTTTCATGAGGTGG
Source organism: Silvanigrellaceae bacterium (assembly GCA_947457515.1). Taxonomy (GTDB): domain Bacteria; phylum Bdellovibrionota_B; class Oligoflexia; order Silvanigrellales; family CANGWC01; genus CANGWC01. The sequence continues at coordinate 11,571 of CANGWC010000033.1, read as the reverse complement.
CCCTGATCCTAAAATAGGCCATCCAAAAAATATTAAGAGAAAATTTCTCAGTTCTCCTTAAAAAAATTGTTTTTTTAAGGAGAGAGAATAGAACAGCGTGTAGAAACAGCTGCAGATGTTCCTATTGCACTCCAATTAAATGCTTTTTCAAAACGACCAGAATGAGACCCCCAATACCATGCATTAGAACCTATAAGAACGATTCGACTGGATGCTGTTGCATCCCATGTAAACAGATCCAAAAAAAACTTAGGATTAGGATTAGATGTCGTCCCAAGGTAACTTTTAGGGAGAAGATTTTGATAATCCCAATCTTGAACATAATGCAGAGAAGAACCCGCTGTAGGAACAGCATACCCAAGAAGAGCATCACTAATAACCGTAGTGACTCTATCTGCAGTGCCCCAATAAATAGACTTCTGACGAAGTGTATTACTTGTTAGATTTTCATAAAGTCCATCTATAACTTCTGCAAAATTACCAATCAAATCTCTTGAACCATAACGAGAGATACAATTTTTAGTTCCTATATCTCCTGTGAGATAATATTCGTTTACATCATAAGTTGAGTCAGTATAATTATGCTTAAGATCAATATTACAACCTCCGTATCCCGATGTAAAAGCTATATTACTATAGCCAGTCACTTGATTTCCAAAAGAAGTATAATAAACGTCTGGAGTTCCATAATTTGCAACAAAATGTTCCATCTCTGTTGTCATATGAAGTGTTCTTGGGGTATTAGCTCCTGTGTATCCAGCAGCTGCACGGTTAGCACAACCTTTGCGACCGGCATACCAATCCAAACTTGCCACAGGCGTTTGTCCTGAAGCACTCGTCAAAACACCTGTTGTTGTAGAAACGCAACTATTTAAACCACAGCCTCCAGGAATTCCATTGGTAATAGATCCACTGCTCAAATAAGGCTCCCATTTATCAATGGCATAAGTAAAAGGGACAACATTTGTGTTGGCAAATTCATGCACTGGCCAATCATCGGAATGCACCATGACCATTCCATTAGGTACATTCCCTGCCACTCTAAAGCTCGTTAGAGTTTGACTAACTAGGACTCGTGCTATTTTGAGCACAAAGTTTAAAGTACCGAAAATCCCATGCGGCCATACTAAAAGGGGCTAAAGTGATATCAAATCCACAAATCGAATTAGAATTTAAAGACCCACTGGATGCAGTTCTATATGTGGTATCTGTGCAACTGGCAAAGTCTGTCACCACTGTCACTCCTGCTAAAGAGTTCTCGCAGTTCCAAGCTTGGATCCCTGCTTTAGTCGCACTGTAGGCTAATTTAACATTAGGAGCTGCTCCGTCTCCTGTGATAATTTCCCAATAGAATCTTGCTTTACTCCCCTCACTGTCATTTTGAAATTTTGAAATCAGTGGTCCAGCGATTCCATTGGATCCATTACAAGAATAAGCTGTAGCACTTGCTACAATTTCTACGGTATCTAAGACTCCATCAACCCCAACGTTATAAGCTCCATTACTTGAGTTAACGTGATCATATCCAAATTCAAACCTGACTCCACCCACAGGACAAGCTGTATTATCCCCTGCTGTTCCGTTACCTGCAGTAAATGAAGTGCTTTTAGATATCCAATTCAATCCGTTGCAAATATAGGTGCTGGTATAACCTGTATCCGTTCCTACATCATAAACAGCGTTATTATTGTTGTCTTGAAAGCGATCTAATCGATAGCCTCCGGCTTTACAATTAGACCCTGCATTTTCTGTGATAACTAAGAACCCTGCTCCTGGACCATTACAGATCTTCTGTGTTGCGTAATTTAGATCTGGTCCAGACGTACATGCAGAATCTCCGTTACTATCAATACATGTAGTGAGTTGGGTTCCGCCTGCAGAACAGGTGGTATCTCCAGAAGCAAGAGTTGTAGACAGGACTAAAGCTCTTTGGCCATTACACACTTTGTAAGTGTTACTGTTCTTATCAATGGTGGATTCATATGTTCCATTATTATTGATATCCGTAAACGTATTAACCTGACTTCCACCATTAGCACATGTGGCATCACCAGAAGCAATCGTAGATGTTATGGTGACACTATTGGATCCATTACAGGTGTATTTAACATTGTAGAAACTATCCACTCCTGATTCATAGGTTCCGTTAGCATTGAGATCCGTAAATGACTCTAACTTAGTTCCACCTGTGGGACATTGAGTATTCCCCGTGGCTAATGTGGTGGTGATAATCACTCCATTAGCTCCAGATAAAGATGCTGTTCCATTCAGTCCATTACAGATCTTTTTAGAATTATAATTGGTATCTATTTTACTATCGTAAGTGCTACTACCATCAAAATCGATAAAAGATTCATATCTTTTACCGCCTTGCGGACAATCGGAATCTCCCACGGCGACATCTGTAGCTATAACTTTAAAGTCACCAGGTTTGGTAACTATGGTTGTATTCCCTTGTGGAACGGTAAAACACTCAACATCTTCCGAAAAATCTGTATCTTGACCTTCTGTGTAGATCCCATCTGGCTGACCCTGATCTTTCCAAGTAGTGAAAAGGGTTCCTCCGTAAGTGCAGCGAGAATCTCCTAATTTAATAGGTTGAGCTTGCATTACAAGAAAAGGGTTCGCGTTACCTTTTAGGGCAGGAAGTTGTACAGGCGGTACTTTACACGTATTTAAAATAAAAAAAGTTAATATTCTGATGAATAGCCAAGCCATTTATTGATTATAAATGGATATACTGGGATATTTATAAGCAATTTTTGCCTATGAGAATAAATACAATTAGGTAGTGACTTCTCTGAGAAGTTTAAGATTATCTAAGACTCTTCCTGAACCTAAAACAACGGCTGTTAAAGGGTTTTCTGCAACAAGAATAGGAAGACCTGTTTCTTCTCTGAGGAGAATATCAAGATTTCTAATCATAGCTCCACCACCTACAAGGATAATTCCCTTATCTACGATGTCTGCAGCCAATTCTGGAGGTGTTTTCTCTAGGGCGTATCTGATGGCTTCAACAATGACATTGATGGGCTCTTGGATAGCTTCTCTGATTTCTTCACTGGTCACTTCAATGGTTTTAGGGATCCCTGCAACCAGATCTCTTCCTTTGACCTGCATGGTTCTGATTTCTTCTTCTGGGAAAGCAGATCCAATCACTATTTTAATTTGTTCCGCTGTTCTTTCCCCAATGAGAAGATTAAATCTTTTCTTAAGGTAATGAACAATGGCTTCATCCATCTTATCTCCACCGATACGAACACTTTTAGAGAAGACAATTCCTAAAAGAGATATCACTGCAACTTCAGTTGTTCCTCCGCCTATATCCACAATCATATTCCCACTGGGTTCATGAATAGGCAGATCAGCTCCTATGGAGGCTGCCATAGGCTCTTCTATCAAGTGCACTGATGTGCACCCTGCAGATTCTGCGGATTCTCTCACGGCTCTTTTTTCAACTTCTGTAATCCCATAAGGAATACAGATCACAGCTCTTGGTCTCACAATAGCCCGATGATTATGTGCAACAGCAATAAAGTACTTCAGCATTTTCTCTGTCAGTTCAAAATCTGCAATCACACCATCTTTTAAAGGACGAATCGCTTCAATACTTCCTGGAGTTCTTCCTAACATTTCCTTTGCTGCTCTTCCCACAGCTTTCACTGTACGAACACCTCTACTATCCCGTTGTACCGCAACAACAGAAGGTTCATTAGCAACAATTCCTTTGCCCTTTACATAAACAAGCGTATTCGCTGTACCTAAATCAATGGCGAGGTCATGAGAAAACAACCTATAAAACCAGTCAAAAATCATAAAAACTCCTAGAACATACCAAAGTGGAACCCAACAAAACGTATACTTTTCTTCAAGGTAAGTACATCCTTTTGGATTCTATCTGGAAGTGGTTCAATTGGAAATACGTTTCTGAGAACGTCAAACACCAAATGATCCACATCTGAAAAATCCCGGTGAGGCTGTTTTTGAGAAGAGAGATTAACTACTTTTTTAAGGGAGCCATCTTTGTTTATCATAAAAAGATACTCTATATCTTCTCCAGAGACTCCATAAAAATGACTAGAGACTGGAAGTGATCGATAATTTCCCCAAGTATCTGAAAATCTTCTATTGAGTTTGTCAAAATATCCCATAAGATCAAACTCTCTATAAATAACATCTCCTTCTTGTCTTGCATGATCTCCCCCGATCTCTTCTCCCCAAGAAGAAGAGGGTTCCGGAGAAGCAGAGGGAAACATCGAAGCTTGAGGGATCAGATCTTTAAATGAATATTCTTGTTTTAAACCTTCAAAAGCCTCCTGAGGGAGAACTTTAGCTGTGGTTTCTGAAGGAATCGTGATTTTATTTTCTAAATTTTCTTTTAAGACTCTTTTTGGAGAAGACTTCTTTTTAAGAGATTGTGGCTTTCCTGTAGCCTTAGCTTGTTTTTTTTCTTTTGATTGAGATTTATTTTGAGTGCGCTTGGGGAAAGAAATATTAACAGAAGGGGAAGCAATGGAAAGTTTTTTAGGAGTTGTAGGTAACCATAAAACACTATGTAAAAGACAGGATAAAATAACCGGATAAATCCAGTTTTTAGGAGGATTTAAGATTTCTTTCCAAATTCTTATAGCCTCCATAACTTTTCTCCGTAAAAAACTCGTGTCACACTAGATTTCATGACATCACCAACAGCACTTGTTTTTTCGCAACCCAGCCAAATAAACAATATTCTTCTTGAAGCATCACGTCTTCATCTTCCTGTAATTTTACATTTCCCCCATGAAACAAAATCTGTAAGAGCCGTTTTTCAAAACACATCAGAATCCCTTCAATCTCTTATATTAAATAATATCTCTCCTCCCGGAGATCGTCTGATCCAAGACTATTCTGAAGTCGAAGTTGAACTTCTTTTATTCTCTCGTAAAGTCTCTTTTAAAACAAAAATTAAAGAACGGGCTATCGGGAATATCACTTGTGCCTTTCCCCTACAGATCCATTTTATCGAAAGACGATCTGTGACTCGATTTCCCATTAAGGATAAATTTACCTGCTTTGCACGCTTTTTGGATTTCAGTCAAACGACTTACCCTCCACCCATAGGAAATTATGTATCATCTCTTAAAAAGAAACGTCCTCCCATCTTAACCGTAAAAGATCTCAGTATTGAAGGCATCGCTTGTTCTACTTTTAATGGAACCTATGCTGAACTCCTTAAACCAGATTTCCCAAGCTATTCTATTGAAATCTGTCTTCCGGAAACACCTTCCATCTTAGTCACTGCTGAAAGACGTTGGTCTAAAATCCTCAAAAAAGATGTGGATAGTCCTGTGATGCCCACTATAGATTCTGTCCTTGCTTTAAATCCTGAATTTAAAGCAAAATCTCCTTATTCATTGCAAGAATACAGTTTTGGATTTCTGATGAAAGTTCCTACAACTCGTTTAGAAGACTTAAAGACTTTCCTTAGGTTACTCCAAAGCCAAGGATCTATTTAAAGCCTATTTAAATCAATATTCTTTAAATAGAAATGTTTATTTAAGTTCTACTTTTGCTCACAAGTAAAAGCATATTGATTTTGAGGATCCGCAGCTCTTGCATCAAGGCGTACCATATTAGCATAACTTATTAATGCAGAATTGGTTATTGCATTTAAAGAAGCGCTTTTGAGCATAGTACAATCCGATACTTTGCCCTTAGTTCCTACATCACAAGCTATTTGGGTTAAAGGGCAACAGTTTGAACCGTAAGCTACTGTATAATTCAACGATTCTTTTGCAATCTCTACAACTTGATCTACATCTTGAGATACATCCTGGTTTACCGGCATTGTATCTGTTTGTCTCTTACTAGCTGGGATAGTTCCACTGTATATAGTGTTAATTTTAGCACTAACTGAATTTTCAAACCCTTTGGCAACTGTGGCCTTTTTAGTTGAAGTAGCCTCTTTGCTCACTGGAGTTATAAGAAGTTCTTTTAATTTTAACTGACTAAAATCAACTTTAACTTCTACAAGTTTCTGACCTTGGGGAACTAAGATATTAGGATTATTTTTAAACTCTTCAGCAGAAACACAAATTTTAACTCCACTCTTTGAGACTTTGTATCCCACTTCTGTACATGAAGAATTTATAGCCACTGGCTTTAAAGGTATTGGAGCACCACTCCCTACTGTAGACATTGCGGAAACGGAACCAGGGGTAGCGCCAGTCACAACAGGAGCAGCATTAGCGTCCACTCCTCCTTCTTTTTTGTCTTCTGTGGGATTAATACCATCAGATTTAACAGCTGCATTTTTACCAGGACACCCTACTAAAAAAATAAAAGATATTAAAAGATATTTCATATGTAACTCCTGAGTAACCTTAAAAACTTTATATAAAGTTCTTATTTCATAAGAGATTAAAGATAAGAACCAGTTTTCTAGTAATAGGTTAACAGTTTTTAAAAAGAAAAACATTGTCCAAAGAATTGGATATAGAGGTATTATTTGCCTAGAAGGACTTTTTTAAGGATATCATTGACGACTTTAGGATCGGCTTTACCGGCTGTGACTTTCATCACTTGTCCCACAAAGAAACCAAATAGCTTCTCTTTTCCTTCTTGATAGGCTTTGACTTCTGATGAGTGTTTAAGAGTTATCTCTATAATGACTTTTTCAATAGCCTGAGGATCATCTAAAACAGTGAATCCTTTTTCTTGAATGATAATTTTAGGATCTTGATTCTTCTCAAACGAGAGATCTAAGACTTCTTTGGCTAACCTGCCGGTGATTTTTCCTTTTTGTGTTTCCAGTAAAATCGTTGCAGCCCAATCTAAAGGATAAGGAACTTCTGTGATTTCTTGTGTTCCCTTATTTTCCTGAGAAATTTTTACAATCTTTAAAATCTCAGCCATATAAAAGTTACTCACAATTTTGGGAGTCACTTGAGGAGAGACTCTACTCAGAAGGTTATCAAAATATTGAGATCCTTCTTTCCATGAAGCAATGAGATCTGCATCATAAACAGGAAGATCATATTTGTCTTGGTACCTTAAAGATCTGATCTGAGGGAGTTCGGGCATGGATTCTTTAACAGAGGATATCCATTCTTCTGAAATGAGAAGATCAGGGAGATCAGGTTCAGGAAAATACCTATAATCCTGAGCATCTTCTTTGGTTCTTTGAGAGAAAGTTTCGTTTTTATCACTATCAAAACCCCGGGTTTCTTGAACAATGGGTTGACCTTCAGAAAGAACTCTTGCCTGTCTTTGAACTTCGTATTGAACGGCTTTTTCAAGGTATTTAAATGAGTTTACATTTTTAATTTCAACTCTGTTTCCTAAGATGGGTGATCCTTTAGGTTTAATAGAAACATTGGCATCTGCTCTAAAGTTACCTTGTTCCATATTCCCATCGGATATTTCTAAATGCACCACAAGATTATGTATGATTTTAAGATATTCAATGGCTTCTTCAGGACTAGAAATATCTGGGTGAGAAACAATTTCTATTAAGCCTACTCCAGAACGATTATAATCCAATAAAGAAGCATCTCCTACGTGAATACTTTTACCGGCATCTTCTTCTAATTGAATTCTTTGAATGCGGATTTTTTTGCCGGATTTTAAGGTAATCTTTCCTTCAGAACAGAAAGGAGTTCTAAATTGTGTGATCTGATATCCTTTAGGATTATCTGGATAAAAGTAGTTTTTGCGATCAAAGCTACTTCGCGGAGCAATGGCAGAGTCTGTAGCTAAAGCCAGTCTTAAAGCAAGACTCACACATTTAGGATTTAAAACAGGTAAAGCTCCTGGGAGACCTGTACATGTAGGATCAATATGATAATTAGGAGAGTTGCCAAAAGCATTTTCACTTTGACAGAAGATCTTCTTTTGTGAAGCTAACTGACAGTGAATTTCTATTCCAATAACGGTATCGTATTCTATCATTTTAAAGACCTCCCTGATTCATAAAAACATCTGATCGGTGATGTCCAAAAAGCTGTTTTTGTTCTAAAGCATGTGCAAAACCTATGAGTTTCTCATCTTCATTATAAGGAGCATAAAACTGAAGACCTATAGGAAGATCTGTTTCTTTATCTCCTTCAATCATAGGACAAGAAATAGCTGGGATACCTGTTAAATTTGCAGGAACCGTGAAGAGATCATTTAAATACATAAATAAAGTGTCTTCACATTTTTCTCCAATGGAGAAAGGAAGAGTGGGCGTTGTGGGAAGGAGTATAAAATCTACATCATCCCATGCTTTAGCGATCTCTTTTTTGAGATAATTTCGAACTTGTTGTCCTTTTTCATAGAAAGCATCGTAATGACCCTGGGAAAGAGTAAATGTTCCGAGCATAATTCTTTTTTTCACTTCTTTACCAAATCCTTTAGATCGGCTTTTGGTATAAAGTTCTTGAATACTCTGAGAATTTTCTTCTCTATATCCATAACGAACTCCATCAAAACGAGCTAGATTACTAGAAGCTTCTGCTGAGGCAATAATATAATAAGTACTGATACATTTATGAATGGTAGGGATATCTATATTCTTAATGGTAACACCAAGTTTTTTCATTTGTTCAATGGTTTTATTTATAGATTCCACAATGCTTTTATCCACACCCTTAGACCAAAGACTTGGCATAATACCTACTTTAATTTGAGCAAGATCGCAGGCTTTTTTACCTTGGTAATTATGAAGAAGGGTTGTTGCATCCTTAGGATCTGTTTGTCCTATGACTTTCATCACTGTATCCAGATCATCTACAGATGTTGTGAAAGGAGAGATCTGATCAAGACTGGAACCATAAGCAACGAGTCCATATCGAGAGACTCTTCCATAGGTTGGTTTATAACCATAAATTCCACAAAATGCGGCCGGTTGTCTGACACTTCCCCCAGTATCTGAGCCTAAGGTGACTGAAGCAAAACCTAAAGCACAAGAAACAGCAGATCCTCCACTGGAACCTCCACTGACTCTTTTTTTATCAAAGGGATTATGCACAGGACCATGTATGGAATATTCATTAGATGACCCCATAGCAAATTCATCCATATTAGCTGTGCCTATAATAATAGCACCTGATTTTTCTAGGGAACTCACAGCTGTAGAATCGTATTGTCCTAGATATCCTTCTAAGATTTTAGAAGCACATTGTACGGAATAGTTTTTCTTTTGGATATTCTCTTTAATGACAATAGGCACTCCATAAAGAGGATAATCCTGAGGATTTTTAATCTGAGAAAGTTCTTCGATACGTTTTTTCACGATGTCAGGATAAACATGGGTAATGCTATTATATTCTGGATTTTGAGATTCAATATTTTTAAAGATATTCTCATAAAAACCTGTCATAAGATCAGGATTTTCTGAAAACATTTTCTGTATTTGTGATATCTTCATAGAATTCATATTTTGTCTTTCAAAAGTTAAGTGGTTCTATCAAGAACATTAGGTACCCGAATAAAAACTCCTTCTTTATCGGGAGCTGCCGCTAAAAGATCTTCTATAGCAAGAGAATTTTCAGGATTTTCTGGCTTTTCCCAAAATTTTTCTGTAGATTTCTTGGCTACTGTAAGGTCTATATTATCTGCATCTGCTGTATCCACCTGAAAATTTGTAATATCATGAAAGGATTCTACGATCTTACTCAGTTCAGTTTGATAATAAGAGATCTCATCTTCGGAACATTCCAAGTGAGCAAGCTTTGCAACCTGAAGTACTGTTTTTTTATCCATAAGGAGTCTCCCTTTGAAAATTGCTATATCTGGTCATAGTGGCTGTGGTAATACCACAGCTACACATACTGTGGCTAAAATTCTTTCTATTCAAGTCTTAAATTATACCTTTCGTAACTTAGCTGAGGACCTTCAGATTCCTTTTGAAGTTCTTCAACAAAGTTCCATTGATAATTTTATATTTGATTATTTAACTGATCTTATCTTGATGCGCCGTTCTCAGAATGCCAGTGTGATTGTAGGAAGCCGCTTAGCAGCTTGGAATATAGATTCAGAACTTCGGATCTGGCTTTATGCATCGTTAGAAGCGAGAGCCTCCCGGATCAATAAAAGAGAAAAAGCTAAAGGCATTCCTTATGAAGAAGTGCTTTACACAACTCTTAAAAGAGATGAACAAAATAGCAAAAGATATCTTCAAGTGTATGGAATAGATATTAATGATAGAACTGAATTAGATATCACGATTAATACGGAAAGCTTAACTGTAGAACAAGTTTCCAGTCTTATTGTGGCAGCAGCTCAATGGGCACAAGAGAATTCTTTACAAAGAACCCATAGTCATCTCCCTCGCATCAGAAAGATCATTGCTAAGAACCTTAATACACCTGAAGATCTGCTTTTTGATCCTTCTTATGAGATCAATATTAAAGAAATTTATCTCAACTCCCTTAAAAAATAATTTAAGGGGATAAGATAGCGCACCTTGTTCCAAACATTCCTGACGTAGTTGTAGCGGCCAAGTTCCAACCTTTACTAAACCTTCCTCCGCTAGAGCCCTGAGCAAAAACACCGGGTGAACTGTAAGGCACTCTTATAGAAGCACTAGCATCCCATAAAATGACATCCATAAAAAACCGAGGAGTTACATTAGCAACTGTCGTTGCTATCCACGTCTTTGGAAGAAGATTTTGATAGTCCCAATCTTGAACAAAATAATAAACTGTACCTGCAGTAGGAACAGCATATCCTAAATTAGCATCACTAATAACAGTAGTGACTCTATCTGCTGTACCCCAATAAATAGACTTTTGACGAGTTGTATTACTTGTCATATTTTCGTAATACGCATCTAAAGTTTCTGCAAAATTACCAATCAGATCTCTCGCACCGTATCTAGAAATACAGTATTTTGTAGCCACATCTCCAATATTATAATATTCATTCCCATCTAAAGTTACATCAGAAAAACTATGCTTAAGATCAATATTACATGCTCCATACCCAGAGGTAATCGCTGTGCTAACATAACCTCCCGTTAATTGAGTTCCATAAGCACTGAAATAATCATCTGGGGTACCGTAAGTTGCCACAAAATCCTCCATCTCCGTTATCATATGAACGGTTCTTGGAGTAGTAGCTCCTGTATATCCTGCAGCCGTTCTATTGGCACAACCTTTACGTCCAGCATACCAATCATAGCTTCCTGCAGGCGTTTGACCTGAGGCACTGGTTAAAACTCCTGTTGTTGTGGAAACACAACTATTCAAAGTGCACCCTCCAGGAACTCCATTAGTCATAGATCCACTGCTCAAATAGGGTTCCCATTTATCAATAGCATAGGTAAACGGAACCACATTTGTATTGGCAAATTCATGTGTAGGCCAATCATCCAAATGAACCATGACCATTCCACTAGGAACATTACCTACCACTCTAAAACTTGTCAGAGTCTGACTATTAGGACTGGTGCTATTTTGAGGTAACTGCTCGACCCCCCCCTAGCGAGGTACTGAGAAGAAATTTGACAGTTAGCTAAATTAAGTTACATTGGCAGGATGAAAAACAGGCCTGATATCAACGAACTGACAGCAGGAGAATTCAAAAACTCATATATGGAATTGTGGGAAG
>CANGWC010000032.1 GCA_947457515.1 Silvanigrellaceae bacterium | reverse complement strand
TTTTAACTCCACAAATGTTACAGCAAGCCTGTTTTTTTGTAACTTGTCCTCCTTGTTTTGACCTCAGGTTTGGTCTTTTTTGCTCTTTAACTAATTGTTTATATTTGATAAATCAGATGAATTAGACCCAATTTCTGGGAAAACTCTGTCTAGTAACTCTCCCGTATAGTTCTACTTTTAGACATCCGCCCAAATAACATTTAAAGGACCCGCATTTTTGAATCCCTGCCCGCCCTGAAGGAAGAGATTAAAGAGATTTCACGGCGTGATCGATAAAAACTATTGACATGGTTTTTATAATTTATTAATAATCATTATATATTTTATTATAAAATATATTAAAAAACCATTATTACTATAGGATAACGGCAATATGTTGATAAAAAAACTAAATCTCATTTCAAAATACATACAATCATGTTCATTGATTTTATGTATGTTCACAACTACCTATGTATTAGGAAACGAAAATCAAGACATTAGACGTATAAAGGGATTATCGAAAAGAGTTGCAAATGCTTTTTGGAGAGGTGGTTACAAAACATTGGGTGAAGTAAAAGAGTGGGTTAATGCTGATGAAGCTCCAGCTTTAAAAAGCCTAGGAATTGAAGGTATGAGAGAAATAGAAGAGTTTATTAAGAATTTAAATAGTGATACTAATGATGAAGATTAAACTTTATATTATCAACTCTAAGCTAAAAAATTAAAATTACTCTTTTAATTCCAATCTAATCCCATACCTGCCTGGTATTCCGTCACCCGAGATTCAAAGAAATTCTTTTCTTTAGGGAGATCCATGATTTCATTCATCCATGGAAAAGGTGTTTCGTTAATTTGATAAGGAGATACAAGATCAATGCTTTGTAATCTTCTTTGAGCAATGTAACGGATATATTTTTCGAAGTCTTTACGGGAAAGTCCTAAAATATCTTCTGGAAGACAATCAGCCACAAAAGCATCTTCTAACTTAACGACATGTTGAATATCAGAAACAATCTGGTTTTGGAGTTCTGTTGTCCAAACATCAGGATTTTCTTCGATGTATTGTTGAATCAAACGAGTTCCAAAACGACAATGTAGAGATTCATCTCTTACAATGTATTCCAGTTGTTCTGCAGTTCCTACCATAAGGTTTCTTCTTTTAAAGTTAAGAAGAAGAACAAAAGCACTGTAAAACTGCATGCCTTCCATACCTAAATAGTAGCCACAGAGATTTCTAAGAAACATCTGACGATTTTCAAGAGTATCTGTATTAAAATGAGGATCTAATACTCCATCTGTGTATTGCATTTGAAAATCATGCTTGTCTTTAATGGTTCCTTCTTTTTTGAATTCACTGAAAATGATCTGTTGATCCATAGAAAGTGATTCTACAATATGAGCGTATGACCATGAATGCACACTTTCTTGGAAAGCTTGACCTATCAGATACTGACGAACTTCAGGGTTGTTAATATTCTTATAGATAGCCATAAGAATATTATCTCCTACGATAACATCAGAATTTGCAAAGAAACTGAGGATATTTTGAATCAGATGTTTTTCTTGAGCTGTGAGTTTACCAGGACTTTTCCATTGGAAAATATCTTGAGACATGGAAATCTCTTGGGGTAGCCAATGGTTCTTACAAAGATTTTTAAATTCTTCCCAAGCCCAAGGATAAGTAAACGGCATAAGTTGAGTAGGGTTTTTTCCGATTAACATAGTTTTTCCTTATTGACAGACTTCGCAAGACTCTAAATCTTGACAAGGTATGGGATTAACAGAAGGGTTTTGCACACTGGATTTTTCCACCTGTGTCGCAGCAACCGTTCTGAGGTAATAGGTTGTTTTTAAGCCCATATGCCAAGCGCCCCGATACATTTCATCCAGTTGTTTCCCACTGGGTGCAGCTAAATAAAGATTTAAGCTTTGAGCTTGATCGATGTATTTTTGTCTTAGCGCTGCACAAGCAATGAGCTGTTTTGCGGGAACATCAAAAGCATTTTGGTAGAGATCTTTAAGTGCTTGAGGAACTTGAAGACCCTGAATAGAACCATCTGTGAGTTTAATTTGTTTACGAGTATATTCATTCCATAAACCTAAAGATTTAAGATCTTGAACAAGATACTCATTCATTACAATATAATCTCCACCCATATTAGATTTTACAAAAAGATTTTTGTAGTTAGGCTCTATGGAAGCACAGCATCCTGCAATATTAGAAATGGTTGCTGTGGGAGCAATCGCTAAACACAGACTATTTCTCATTCCTTGAGAAACTTTTTGACGGAGAGCATCCCAATCTAAAGTTTGAGGATCTAAGCCTTTAGAGAGAAATGTTTCTGATACATCTGCAGAAGGTTTAGGAACTTCAGGAACTGTTACATGATCCCCTAAAAATTTAAGAGTATCTAAAGGAACAAGACCTTGAGACCATGTGGAACCTTCAAATGAACCATAAGATCCTCTTGTTTGAGAAAGATCTGATGAAGCTTCAATAGCCCAGTAACTGATAAATGCCATCAGGGTATCAGACACATAAAGAGCATCTTTATGTGAATAAGGAACTCTGAGTTTATAGAGAACATCTTGGAATCCCATAAGACCTAAGCCTACGGGTCGATGTCTTTCGTTAGCAATTTTAGCGGATTCAATCGGGTAAAAGTTACCTGTAATCACGTTATCCAGCATACGCATAGCTGTAGTAACTGTGGTCTTAAGGATTTCTCCTGCTTGTGGCTGAGAAAATATCCGAGGAAGATTTAAAGATCCTAAATTACAAACTGCTGTTTCATCAGCCTTGGTGTTTAAAGTGATCTCTGTACAAAGATTACTACTATGAACAACACCTACATGTTTTTGGGGATTACGAAGATTACAAGGATCTTTAAATGTGATCCAAGGATGTCCTGTTTCAAAAAGGAGGGTTAGCATCTTACGCCATAAAGTAACAGCAGAAAGTTTTCTGGAATTTTTAATGATTCCTTTTGCAACTTTATCTTCGTATTCTAAATAAGCTTTTTCAAATTCTTCACCATATTTATCATGAAGATCTGGAGCTTCTGAAGGGCAAAGTAACGTCCAATCAGCATTTGCTTCTACGCGCTTTAGGAAAAGATCTGGGATCCAATTAGCGGTATGCATATCGGGAGTTCTTCTTCTTTCATCTCCGGTATTTTTACGAAGTTCTAAGAAGTCTTCTACATCTAAATGCCAGAGCTCTAAATAAGCACACACAGCACCTTTTCTTTTGCCCCCTTGATTCACAGCAATCGTAGAAGAATCTTGAACTTTGATAAAAGGAATCACTCCCTGAGATTTACCATTAGTTCCTTTAATCCAACTTCCACTGCTTCGAATATTGGTCCAATCATTACCCAGTCCACCAGCGTATTTAGATAACATCGCATTATCCAAATACTGTCTGTAGATATCTTTGAGATCATCCGCTGTGGTTGTGAGAAAACAGCTAGACATTTGAGATCTTTTGGTTCCTGCATTGAAAAGAGTAGGAGTACTAGGAAGATAGAAAAGCTGAGAAAGAATTCCGTAGAATTTCTTTGCCATTTTTGTTGCTTCTTCAGGGTTTGCTTCTACTGATGCAATTCCCATAGAAATACGCATCCAAAAGTGTTGAAGCGTTTCATAACGATGACCTTCTTGATGTAAAAAGTAACGATCATAAAGAGTATGAACTCCTAAATAATCTAGCAAAAAGTCTCTTTCAAAATTCAATTCTTCGTTTAAAGAATCAAGATCTTGTTTTAAAAGTTCTGGAGATAAATGATCATTTTTGATTCCAAACTGAATAAAATCTCTTAAATGTAAAAATGTTTTTCCAGTTGTTTCAAAAGAAGGTTCTAATGAATATGTTTTATAAGAGCCTCCTCCATCAGATGTGGGGAATTTTGGATAATTTGTATTCCAAGTCATCAATGTTTCAAGACGTAATCTTTCTAAAAGACAAGCGGATGCTAAATAAGAAAAATCTTTATCTATTTCAATAGATGAACGAAGTTCTAAGATCACGGCATCAAAAAACCGTAAATCTACATCTTGCTGTCCAGCAAAAAAATCTTCATTATATTTATAACGCTTGTAGAAATCTTCTTGACTCTTTAGGTTAGGTTGAAGGCTTTCAATGAGCATCTCTAAGGAGACACAAGGATGGGGAATGAACATGGTCTGCTCCGTTACAATACAGTATATATAGTGCTATACCTCTGTCCAACACGCTGTCAATAGTGTTGACGCTTTCATTTCCCCTCTTGACTTCTTTGTGAGAATCTCTTCCTTATGAAAGCTCTTATCCTCCAATCCGGTGGTCCCACTGCTGTTTTAAATCAGTCATTAGCAGGTGTCGCATCTTGTTTTCACCAGAAAGGATCTCTTCTCGGAGCTCGCTATGGCCTTCAAGGACTTCTCCATGAGGATCTTATAGATCTTCACGATCTTCCCTGGGATTCCATCCAAAAAACACCCGGTGCTTTTCTAGGTTCCGCAAGAATCAAACCCACTCCTGAAGATATTCAACGTATTGTTCAAGTTTTAGATGCTCATAAAATTCAAACTCTTTTTTGGATTGGAGGAAATGATTCCGCTGAAGCTGCAAATATCATTTTTCAAAATGCTCCTCACATTCAAGTGATCCTTATCCCTAAAACAATTGACAATGATCTTCTCGAAACTGATTTTTGCCCCGGTTACTTAAGTGCTGCAAGACTCATTAATTATTTAGCTTTAGGAGAAGAATGGGACTGTCTCAGTTTAAAACACAGCATCAAAATTAATATCTGTATGGGACGTCATACAGGATGGCTAGCCGCTGCTTCCGGTCTTTCTCTCTATCAAAAACCTACACATCTCATTTATGTTCCTGAGATTCCTTTTTCTTCTGAAAAGTTTTTACAAGATATTGCTCTTTCATTTAATCAATATGGACGAGCTACAGTCATTGTAGCAGAAGGAGTTTTCACTCAACTTCAAAAAGAAGATCACCTTAAAGATGAGTTTGGGAATCCTTTCTTATCCACAAGTAAGCTGGGAGATTATCTTTATCATCTTGTAGAAACTCAACTTCCTCCTCTCCTTAAAGAGAAAGTCAAATTCAGATTACGATGCGATACCTGGGGATATCTTCAACGATGCTTCCCGGACATCACTTCATCTTTAGATGAAAAAGTTGCTTATACTCTCGGACAAAAAGCTTTTGAGCTTACTCTCTTAAAAAAATCAGGAATCATGGTAACTTTATTATCAGATCTTTCCATGGGTTATTGTTCTTTAGATAAAGTTTCCCAGAAAACAAAGTATCTTCCTCGCTCTTACATGAACTCTCAAGGCAATCATATTTCATCTGCTTTCTTTCATAAGTTTCAGCCTTTAGTGGGTTCACTGCCTCAAATGCCAGAAGTTTCATTAGAATCTCTGACCTCTCTTGTAAAACCTTACTTTAAAGAGAGAAACCCATTAAATTCAAAACAACTTAAGGCTGAATAGATGATTAAAAAAAAAGTGATTTTTAATTTAGGTGTAGAAACATCCAGACTCATGGAAGTTCTTATGCCTGTTGAGATCTTTTGGGATTTTGAAGTTTATTTTAAAGAACTCAATACCATTAATGAAAACACCCAAGATCCCTCATTTATCCTGAAAAAAATCTACACTTTACTCACACCTTTTATTGTGAAAGAAGACAGTCGTACCTGGTTTAAAGAGAATATGAGACCCCCTCATTTCGTGACTCATTTGGTATCTTTTTTCAAAGACGAAACCGAGGAATAACCCATTTCAAAAGTCCTCCTATAATAAAAAAACCTAAGAATGCCATAGCTAAAAGATACTTAAATGCTTCATTATAATTCCAAGTTAAACTTAAATTAAAAATAAAAAAAGAAAGACCATAAAAAGTCATTGCTAACAAAAAGTAGGGAACAAATTTCGCGATCTTGGTGGGGAATGGATATTTTTTTGTCAGAAAATGTCTGAGGATCAAAACTTCAAAAAGTTGAGCTGCACTGTTGGAAAATCCTAAAGACCAAATTCCCAATATAGGTAAAAATATAAAGTTAAGAAGAGTATTTAAGCCTAAAAACAAAAAACTTGTTAACATCAGAAATTTTGTTTGATTCAAAGAAAAATAAGACTGCGTTAATATCTTGGCTTGAATACTCAAAAAGATAGCCGGGATATAGGCAATAGCCATTCGAGCTATCGCTTGACTATCTTCAATACGAAATTTCCCATAAGAGAAAAGCACCACACATAAAGGAACAATACAAAAACTGATTCCTCCTACAGAAAGAATTCCTAAGAGACTTCCTAAAGAAATTCCTTGATTTAACATCTTTTCAAAAACTTTTGGTTCATCCTTATGCCGGGAAAGAAGAGGTAACGAAACAAATCCAATGGCTACTCCTACTAAACTGATAGGAAGTTGTATGAGTGTTTGAGCACTTTGAATTTCTCCTAAGGCTGTAGGACTTAATGATGTTGCAAAAAAAGAATTGATGAAAAGAGAAATCAAAAGAGATCCTTGATTCACAATACGGGGAAACATTCCATAAGCTATTTTAAGCACGTAATGAAGATGT
This sequence comes from Silvanigrellaceae bacterium, assembly GCA_947457515.1. Classification (GTDB taxonomy): domain Bacteria; phylum Bdellovibrionota_B; class Oligoflexia; order Silvanigrellales; family CANGWC01; genus CANGWC01. The sequence continues at coordinate 5,422 of CANGWC010000032.1, read as the reverse complement.
TTGATTCTGACAATCAGAAAACCCTGCTGAGAAAAAAGAGGGTAGAGAAGAAAGATCGTTTGAATGATCCCAGCAAAAGTTACTGCATACCCTAAATCAGCAATAGAGTTATGAGAAAATATGACAAAAAGCATCATACTGACATTAAATATGGCTGTACCGACCATAGGCCAGAAACTTTTGCCTTTTTGGGAAAGATAGGCCATGCCTATGGCTGAAATTGTAGAACAGGGAAGATAGTATACCACCCAAGCAAAAAGACTCTGTGCTAAACCTAATCCACCTTGATCTTGAAAGTTCTGACTTGTACCTAAACCCATCCATAGAAAAGAAGTTCTTTCTAAAATAAAAGCCAGTAATAAAGAAAATACACTAAAAAACCAGAAGATTGTCCCTAAAATTTCACGGTATTGATTATCTTTATTTGATTTTTGATTGTCTTGAATTTCAACATCTACTAAAGTTTGTGTAAACGCTGACGCTAAGGCCCCATCAGCAAAAAGTTCTCGTAAGACATTAGGAATTCTATAAGCAAAGTAGAAAGCTGAAAGCTCTATGGTATTTCCAAAAAGAGCATTGATGACTTGAATCCTAAAAATTCCTGTCAACCGAGAAAATAAGATCCCTAAGGAAGCCCAAAGGGATCGCTTTAAAAGCACAGATGATGCGGCCATAGTTTTACACCTATTAAAGGATCTTTATTTTATGCTGACAAAAGATATTCGACAAAGTTTTATTGAGTTCTTTAAAAAGAAAAATCATAAACATATTCCCAGTGCATCTCTTCTTCCACCTAACGATCCTACTGTTCTTTTTAATATTGCAGGAATGAATCAATTTAAATCCATTCTCACTGGAAAAGAAAAAAGAACCTTTGTCTCAGCAACAACTCATCAAAAATGCTTACGTATGGTTGATATAGAAGATGTGGGTAAAGATGCTCGCCATCTCACATTCTTTGAAATGCTAGGAAATTGGAGCTTTGGAGATTACGGCAAAAAAGAAGCCATCTCTTTTGCAACGGACTATCTTTTAAATCATCTTAAAATTTCAAAAGATATCCTCTGGATCACCATTCACCCGGAAGACTCTGAAGCCAAAACTTATTGGATGGAAGAAGGCTTCCCTCAAGATCGTATCGTTCCTTTAGAAGATAATTTCTGGGCTATGGGACCTCAAGGTCCCTGCGGTCCCTGCACAGAGATCTATGTTGATTTAGGTCCTTCTTTCTGTTCCGAAAAAAACTGTTGTCAAAAACCCGGATGTGCTGCAGATCGATTCTTAGAAATTTGGAATCTTGTTTTCATGGAATGGGATCAAACAGAAACAGAGAAAAGACCTCTCCCCTTCAAGAGTATTGATACCGGTGCCGGTTTAGAAAGACTTGCTCTTGTCATGCAAAAGAAAAGAGATGTTTTCGAAATAGATGTTTTCCAACCTTTAAAAATAGAACTTCAACGTCTTGTTAAGGAAGCTTCAGGAACATTTTCTGAAGAAGGCTTCCGTGTCATTGCAGATCATCTCAGAGCCCTGATTTTTACCTTAGCTGATGGAGCTTCTTTCTCTTCTGAAGGAAGAGGTTATGTCCTTAGAAAAATTCTGAGAAGAGCTTCTTTTTGGCGTCATAGAATGGGTATCTTCCCATCTCTTTCAAAGTTAATTCCATTTTTAGAAAATGAGTTTTCTTCTGTTTACCCTGAGATCTCTTTAAACACTCGAGAAATCAAAAACTCTATCGAACAAGAAGAACTCAGATTTCAACACACTTTAGAAGTTGGCCTTCAAAAACTAGAGTCTTTACTGAATAAAGGACAATTCTCCTCCGATGATGCCTTCCTTCTTTATGATAGTTATGGTTTTCCTATAGAACTCACTAAACTGATCTGTGAAGAAAAAAAGATTCCTTTAGATCTCCAAAAGTTTAATGAACTTATGGAACATCAGAAAACCCTAGGAAGGACTGATTCTAAATTTTACCAACAGGTCGCTTCAGAAGAAGATTGGATCTCTTCTCCCCAAAGAACAGATGTCACTTCAAGTCCTGAAGTTAAATTCTGTGGGTATGGTCTTTTTGAATCTACTGAACTCTTTGAAAATGTTCCTGTTGTCATTAAAGATCTCCCCATTCCTACTCAAATCCGTCCCCAGAAAAACCTCTGGGAATGTGTCTTTTTAACTTCCCCTTTCTACCCCCAAGGTGGTGGTCAAATTTATGATACAGGTTGGATTAAAGTTGCAGATCTTGTGGCAAAGGTTCTCTCCGTTGAGATTCTTCCTTCAGGCATTGTTCATACTTTAGAATTTATTGAAGAGTTACCTTCAGACTTTACAACAAAATGTTTTAGTTCTCCTTGGAAAGCTTACATAGATATTTCTCACCGTTTAGCTGTCAGTCGAAATCACACTTCTACTCATTTACTTAACGCTGCTTTAAGAAACCTTTTAGGAGATCATGTTCATCAAGCAGGATCATTTGTAGATGAAGGTTTCTTCAGATTTGATTTCAATCATTCTAAAGCACTCACTGCAGAGGAAATATCAACTCTTGAGAATCAAGTGAACACTTGGATCCTCAGCAATTTCTCTGTCGAGACTTTAGAAGATATCCCCTTAGAAAAAGCTAAATCCCTAGGAGCTATTGGACTTTTTGAATACACAGATAAAGTCAGGATCGTTCGAATTCAAAATCCTCATCAAGAAGAAATCGTTTCTATTGAACTCTGTGGGGGAACTCATGTTCGAAGAACCGGGGATATTGGTGTCTTCAAGATTATCAGTGAAAGCTCTGTGACCGCAGGGGTAAGAAGACTACAATGCGTTACCGGAACATCTGTTCCTAAACTCTTTAATGAAACTTTAAATAAGATAACAGATTTTTCAAAACTTTTAAGATGTCCAGAAAATCAAATCACTGCTAAAATCCAAAGTCTTTTCTTAGAAAGTCAGAATCACAAAAAAGAAATCCTAGATTATAAGAGTCTTTACTTTGATAAGATCTGTACCGATCTTAAAAGTTCTATTTCTAAAATAAAAAACTTTGATTTTATCTTTGCGGATTTGACAGCTCTGATCCCTTCTTCTAAAGACAGCGATCTATTCTATGATAAAATAAAACAGAACTTTCCTTTGGGAATCTTTGTTTTACTTTATGACACTACTCAAAATCCTTTTATCTTCATTGGCTTTGGTCCTACACTCCTTCAAAACCAACCATCTTTACATGCGGGTAAGATCCTTCAAACCGTGGCAAAAGGTGGTGGTAAAAAAGAAAGTGCTAAGGGAACACTCCTTTCCTTTACAAATTCTTTGGAAGAAAAATCAGCCCTCTCTCAAAAACTTCAAGAAACACTTTCATCACTTCTCTCTTAATTTTTTTGTGGTCTTCTCTTCTTTGAGTTACTGCACTCAAAAAGTATCCATACCTCCTGAGGAGATAAAATCTTCTCCTATTGCTAAACCGGGCACGCCTACTCCCAATCCCAACCCTCAAAGTGTTTATGTCAATGTAGAGACTGATACACCTCTCACCCCTGCAGAAAACTCTATGAGAACGTTTCTTCAAAATTGTCAGTTACTCAGTACGATTGAAGATCGAAAAGCCCAAAACTTCTTTAGAGTTAATCTCCAAAAAAGTGTTGATGAAAATCCCAGTATTGATCCCAATACTAAGAATCAAATGACTTCTTTGATCTCCAATTGTGTGAAACCTTGGTACGAAAAAAATGCTTTCTTTATATTCTCTGGTGTGGGAATTGTGATCTTAGGAGCCTATGGAATTCATTCTATTGCTGTGAGTATTCAAGAAAATCTGGATAAGGGTAAAGCTGTTCTAGATAATATTAATGAGACTGTTGATAAAGCACAACAAATAGTAATAGATACTGATGAAGTCATTAAAAAAGGAAATTTAGCTGCCGATAATGCTGCTGTAGCCGCCAAGAATGCTGTTGATATTACTGGCTGGATAAAAGATTTAAGATTTATTCCTAAAAATATCATTTCAGGCATTACAGACTTTGGATCCAATAACTGGAAAAAATTAACTGGAAGTTTGAGTCCATCTCAAAAAACAATCGTTGAACCACTTCAAGAAAGTTTCCAAGAAGGTGTTAAAAAGCATGATCTTGCTGTAGATAGTTTAATGCTGAAAGGCCAAAAAGCCCTTTCAACCTCTATTGAAACCATACAAACCAACTTGAGTCCTTTATTAAGTGAGTTAACTTTAGAAAAAGGATGGGCTAGAGATAAGGGAAATGCCAAAAAGGTTCTCAGAGGCATAACGAATCGAACAAAGCTGATTTTTGGACCCATACGATCCGGAGAAAATCTATTTACGCCTTCTCAAAAATTTATCATAAACTTCTTAAACTTAACTCCAGAGGCTAGAATAGCACTTATTAGAGTTTATAGAGATGATCCTAAAAAAATGAATTTTGCACTATTTTTATATAGTTTTATTGAAACTTTTGTAGAGAAAAAAATCAAGTAAAAACTACTCTGTTCCGTTAATAAGGCGAGCAATATCTCCTTCAACCTGATAATCATAAACACTTCTACGAGAAGGTTGTTTTTCTACTATAGGCATAGCAAGTGCTTGCGCTAAATCATTAAAGAAACCTTGTACTTTTTGATAAGTCAAGAATGATTCGTTACGTAATGCTTCATATAATTAGTCTTTAGCCCAATTTTTTTTAGGCAAAACAGTCATTTTCCCTAACACAATTTGAAAAGGCTCCATACGGAGAGAAAGCTGAAACCTTTCCAAATATGTTTTGCTGGGAACTTGAGGTAGATTCTTTGTATCAACAAGGATAATGGAAAGATTGGGTAAACTGCCCAAAACTCGAGCTGCATCTATTTGAAATGTTTTATCTTGGAGGTAGTTTAAAAAGTCCCAGAAATGGTACATTTTCACGAATTTTTTAGGTCAAAAAATTGATAAGAAGCCGTAATTATTGTATAAATTAGTTGAATTAAAAAACTTTACAATAAAGGCTTCTCACTGTGAAAAATACCTGGTTTGCACCATTTTGGCAACGGATAGGGCCTGGATTATTTGATCCATTATTTAATCGACTAGCATTATTAGGAAAACTCACAGAAGAACACGTGAGAGTCATCAAGACGTTAGAAGTTGTAAAGATAGAAGATTATATTCCCTATAATTATCAAAATTATGTAGGTCGACCTAAAAGAGATAGATCTGCAATAGCAAGAGCATTTCTAGCTAAAGCAACACTAAACTGTCCTACAACAGTAGGATTTTTAGGTCGATTAGAAGTTGATCTTACTCTGAGAAGAATCTGTGGATTTGAGTTTGAACCATTGCCATGTGAAGCAACATTTTCTAATGCATTTAGAGAAATTTCTAAACTCAAACTCACTGAAATAGTTCATGAAAATCTTATAAAAAAAGAGTTAG
>CANGWC010000031.1 GCA_947457515.1 Silvanigrellaceae bacterium | reverse complement strand
ATATTTTTCAATAAAATATTTATAAAGAATAGTTTTTAGATTCTGATAAATAAGATAAAATTTAAAAAAATCTTTAGTTTTAATTGCTTATAAAAATCCAAAAAAATCAAATTATTTTTGAATTTTTGGGGTGCGGAATGTCGGATATATGTGGCTAAAGTGCGCTAAAACATATGTTGCATTGGACTTTGAAGAAGCCAGCGATAAGAAAAAGCTATCTTTGGCTATTTTATCTGCCACTTTTCCCTATGCTGCAGCTCTATTAGAAAAAATCTCAAGGCTTAAGCGCGTTAATACGATTTATGCTACCAATAAAGATATTCCCATTAGACCTGATTTAATGAGAAAATATCTTTCTCGGTTAATGAAAATCACTCAGCCAGTTGAAGATTAGAATTTTTTGAGAGTCTAAAATAAAGCTTAGAAATTAATTCAATCAAAAACCCCTTAACTAAGGAGAGGAAATGGCACACCGAATATTTGTTCCATTTCCAAATACAGTAGCAGGGTGACTTAAATCTTTTTGAAACCTTCCTGATGCTGTTCCTGCCCCAACAATAAGAGTAGGCAAAATACTAGAAGCAACTCTTGTTGCTACACTCGTATCAATAGAGAAAATATCAAATTTAAATTTTGGACTTACCAGGGGGGTCATTAATTTAGGTAAAAGATTTTGATAGTCCCAATCATTTACTCCAGCAGTACCCGTAACTGTGGTTAAAGCATATCCTAATATTGCATCACTGATCACTGTAGTGACTCTATCTGCGGTTCCCCAATACACAGACTTCTGTCTAGTGGCATTATTCGTTAGATTTTCATAATACCCATCAAAGAGTTCCATATAATTGCCAATCAAATCTCTCACTCCGTATCGAGAAATACAATTAGATGTGGCTATATCTCCTGTTTGGTAAAATTCATTACCGTCATAAGTCCCATCTCCTGGATTATGCTTCATATCCACATTACACCCCATATATCCAGGAGAAATCACAAAAACAGGACCATTTAAGCTTCCACCCCAACCAGTTGCCATATCATCAGGAGTTCCATAATTAGCCACAAACTGCTCCATTTCTGTCATCATGTGAATGGTTCTTAAAGTATTTGCTCCTGTATACCCTGCAGCAGTTCTATTGGCACACCCCTTACGGCCAGCATACCAATCAATATTAACGACTGGAGTCTGTCCTGATGAACTGGTCACAGTTGCTGTACTACTAGAAATACAATTTGTAGAAGTGCATACTCCCGGCGTTCCATTACTAATAGCTCCAGAACTCACATAACCTTCCCATTTATCAATGGCATAGGTGTAAGGAACCACATTAGTATTGGCAAACTCATGAATAGGCCAGTCATCTAGATGGACCATGACCATTCCACTAGGAACACTTCCTGCGACTCTAAAATTTGAGATGTTTTGACTATTAGGACTCGTTGTATTTTGAGCACAAAGTTTAAAGTAACGATAGTCCCAAGCAGCCATACTAAAAGGCGCTAAGGTAATATCAAATCCACACCTAGCCATAGATGTCATTGACCCACTAGATGCTGTTCTATACGTTGTATCTGTACAACTGGCAAAGTCAGTCACCACTGTGACTCCTGCTAAAGAACTTTCACAGTTCCAGGCTTGGATTCCTGCTTTGGTAGAGCTGTAGGCTAATTTAACATTAGGAGCTGTACCATCGGCTGAAATGATCTCCCAATTAAATCTGGCTTTCGTTCCTTCGCTATCATTTTGGAATTTAGAAATCAGAGGTCCTGCAAAAGAATTAGAACCATGACAAGAATAACCTGTAGAGCTAGCAACAATTTCTGTTGTATCCAAAACTCCATCTGTTCCTATAAAATAGGCGCCATTACTGCTATTGACATGATCGTATCCAAACTCAAAACGATAGCCACCTATAGGACATGCTGTATTATCCGCTGCCGTTCCATTGCCTGCAGTAAAGACTGTGCTCTTAGATAACCAATTCAGACCATTACAAATATAACTGCTGGTATAACCTGTATCCACGGATACATCGTAAACAGCATTATTATTATTGTCTTGAAATCGATCTAATCGATAACCACCTGCTCTACAGTTAGATCCAGCATTTTCAGTTATCACAAGAAAGCCTGCTCCTGGTCCATTACAGATTTTCTGTGTTGCGTAGTTGAGATCCGGTCCTGATGTACATATAGAATCACCATTACTATCGATACAGGTAGTGAGTTGAGTTCCTCCTGCAGGACATGTAGTGTCTCCCGATGCAAGAGTTGTAGATAAGACTAAAGCTTTCTGTCCATTACAGACTTTGTAAGTGTTACTATTCTTATCAACGGTGGAGTCATACGTTCCATTATTATTAATATCTGTGAATGTATTGATCTGTGTTCCACCACTGGGACAAGTGGCATCTCCGGAAGCGATGGTGGATGTTGTAGTAACACTATTAGATCCATGACAGAGATATTTAACTGTATAGAAAGTATCTACAGTAGATTCATAAGTTCCGTTGCCATTGATATCTGTAAAAAGCTCAATTTTAAAACCTCCTGTAGGACATTGACTGTCTCCAGTATTTAAAGCTGTAGCGACAATGCCTGCACTAGCTCCAGATAAAGATGCTGAACCATTGAGCCCATTACAGATCTTCTTAGAATTATAGCTATTATCAATGCTCTTATCATAAAGACTGTTACCATCAACGTCTATAAAAGATTCATAACGTTTGCCACCTTGCTGACAATCTTTATCTCCTACAGCAATATCTGTAGCTATGATCTTCAGATCTCCTGGTTTAGTGACTGTAGGGGTTGTACTCACAAGGTTTTTGAAACACACAACTGTTTCAGTATAATTTTTATCGATACCTTCTGTATAAACTCTGTCTTGTACTCCTACATCTATCCATGAAATTCCTTTGAGTCCTCCTTGAAGACATCGACTGTCATCTACGGGAAGCTCTGTCATTTCAAATTGATGTGTTGTCTTCTCTTCGATGGATAAGGGATTAAGCTCTGGCAATACAACTGGACTAGGCTTAATACAATAAGATAAGAGTAGGACAAATCCTAAAACATACATAATTCATATTAACTGCCCATTACTATTTGAAAAATGGAATTATTTGCAGTTTCATGAAAGATTGTGACGTTATTTTAGTTTAGGATTTGTTTTTTTTCATCCAGTCTAAAAGAGACTCTTCGATTCCTAATTGAGAAGATTTAGACATGAGTTTTGCATACTCTGAATCCAGTAAAGATTCATACATTTCTTTAGCAGAATCTTCTGATCCTTTTGGAACAGTGGATCTCATGGATTTTAAAAGGATCTCCATAAATAAAGACTCAAATTCTTGAGCGACTTCTTTTTGAGGATCTATACTTTGATCTTTAACTTTAGGTTTTTCAATCCTATCCAAATTTTGGTTAGGAGGAAGCATGATGTCTTGTATTTTCATAAAATGATCAACTCTCCATTTAAAACTTTAGAAGCCACTAAAGTCTGAAAAATCGCGATGAGATCTCTGGGTCCTGCTCCTAAAACATTCAGAGCTTTGACCAGTTCTCCCACATTAGATGCTCCGGGAATGGATCCAATGAGTTTAGGTTTTTCATCTTCAATGGTGATTTCTAAACTTCCATGACTGATGGCTACAGGAGCGATAGAGACTTGATGTCCTGCAATCACTGTTCCTGTTCTTTCATTAATCACAATACGAGAGCGGGAGTCTGGCTCTACTGTGATCTGTTCTAATTGAGCCACAAAAGAAACGGGATCTTCTCCCTTATTATAAGATATTGGTAACTTAATATGAATCACACGACTGTTTTTGGCTTCAGCAATAAACTCTTTAAATTGAAGATTAATGGCTTCGCTAATACGAGAAGCTGTTGTGAAATCTGGATTCTTAAGACTGAGTTCTAATTTACCATGGGGCTGTATGAAAGTGACTTGGAGTTCTTTTTCCACTTTTGCACCATAGGAAAGAGCCACTGTTTTAGGAACAGTACCTTTAATAGCAGCTCCCATACGACCAACCATACCCATACCCTGACTGATACTGCCTTGAGCATGGGCATAAATCTCTCCATTCAAAGCTTTAAGAGGAGTACTAATTAAGGTTCCTCCTTCTAAACTACTGGAATCTCCTATGCTAGAAAGTCTAATGCCAATATCATCTCCAATACGAGCAAAGGGAGGAAGATCTGAAGTGACCATCACGGCAGCAATGTTTTTAGTGAGAACTTCTGTAGACTTCACCTCTGGTCCTAACTGACTTAAAAGCTGTGCTGCAGCTCTATTTGTGATGAGACTTGATTTGCTATCTCCTGTTCCAGGAAGACCAATCACCAGCCCAAATCCCATCAAAGAATTAGATCTGACTCCTCTGATCTCTACAAGATCTTTAATCCGAGTTTGAGTCACCCCAGCAATCGCTCCACTGAAATAAATCAATCCTACTAATATTCTTAAATTCATTATTTTGTTCCTTTAGGATCAGAGTTATCTTTAAGTACTGGAGGCTTATCTTGAGTTAAAGACTTGAGATCTTTATTAGGAGTCACTGCTGTCTTGTTTTCTTTAGGTTTTAGATTATCATCTTGCGGCAACCCAAAATTCTTTTCTTTCTCTGCAAGTCTTTGTCTATCCTTAAGAAGTCTTTGTTTCTCTTCTTCTTGTGCTTTAGCACGACTTTCTAAAGCAAGTTCTTTAATTTTAAGTTCCTTTAAAAGGCCTTCGCTACTCTTATCATTGCCTATAAATGTAAATGTCTGTGACTTAATTCTTTCTGAAGCGATACTATCCCAAGCTATATTTTGGTATTCCCAGATCACTCCTTCAGGATCTTTTTCTTCAGATATGTGAATATCTTGAAGTTCTTCAATGGGAAGAGGATTCTTCATTTTCTTTTTAGGAACATTCCCGGATACAATGCGTTTCCATTGCATCCCTTCTTGTTGAAAGATCTGAACCGCTGTTAAAACAGGATCTCCATTATCATCTAAATAGGATATTCTCATAGGAAGAACTGTTTCTCCTGCTTGTACCTTAAGAACTTCTCCCGGTTGAGGATCCCAATGACTCGTATAAGGTTCCCAAGCACTGGTCCAAAGACTTCCATGGGTATTTTCTTCTGTTTTCCGAGTGATCTGGATATCTTTCTTCTGAATGTATAAGGATTCACTTTGAGAAACTTGAGGTAACGTTAAAGAAGGCACTTTTAATGAAGCTGCTGTTTTAGGAGAAGGTAAAGGTCTCCTTCTCATAGTTTGGCAATGATTCAAAAGCATCACAAATACAAAGATCATCCCTACAAATACAAAAGATAAGACTCTTTTCCCTGAAGGAAGATCTGCGTGAGATATTAACCATTGAGGAGTGATCTTATTAATGGCTTCTAAGTAGGAATCTACAATTCTTTCCCATTTTTTAGGGTTCATATCTGACTTCCGTTGGTGAGAAAACTTTAGCTAAGATAATTTTACCAGAAGCTAATGCAACTTTAACGCTTTGTCCCAAAGTTCCAGGCTGCAAAATAGTACCAGTTGTGGCTATTTTTAAAGGGCCAGTAAGATATAAGACCTTCACCTGACTGTGTGACTGTAAAATTTTTGTCGCTGGATTTGATGGAGACCCACTCTTTGAAAACTTTACAGAAGTCATGGAGTTCTTCTTAGGGAAGACAACGACTTTTCCTACATGAACTTCTTTATCTTTTTGGATCTTATAAGAAAAAGTATTATTTTTTCTTTCTAAAGAATCTTCAATCAAGCTTCCTTTTAAAGGACAATAATGACATTGAATTTCAAAGTCTTTTTCCTCAGAAGTTAACTTCTTATGAATCTGTTTTTGGATCTCAATGGGAGGTGTGACTATCATCGGATTTGATTGGTACTTGCCATCATTTCATCACCGGTTTTAATGACCTTACTATTCAATTCATAAGCTCTTTGGCCCATGATCATTTGGATCATTTCTTCGACGATATTAACGTTACTAGATTCTAATTCTCCCTGACTTAAATTCCCAGTTCCGTTTTCTCCGGGGTTACCCACAATAGCTTCTCCCGAAGCTGAACTGGGTAGATAAAGATTTCTTCCAATAGATTGAAGACCCGCAGGATTTACAAATGTTGCAATTTGGATTTGTCCTAACTGCCTAGGAGCATCTTCTCCCTGGATAGAAGCAGTGACTGTTCCATCTAATCCCACATCAATTCTTTTAGTCTCCGGAGGCACGATAATATCTGGAGCTAAAGATAAACCTTCAGAAGTCACCAGTTTCCCTTCACTGGATCTTTGAAAAGCTCCATCTCTTGTATACCCGGTAGATCCATCAGGCATTTGTATTCTAAAGAATCCTGCACCTTTAATCATAAAGTCCATATCTTTTTCTGTAACTTTAACACTTCCTTCAGTAAAGACTTTATCCGTTGCAGATAATCTCACCCCGTTACCCACTTGAACACCACTAGGATTAACGGTTCCAATAGATGTACTCATCCCGGGAGCTCTGAGGTGTTGATACATCAAATCATTAAAATGAGATCTGCTCTTTTTAAAACCAATGGTATTCACATTAGCGATATTATTAGAAAGATTATCGATAAGTTGGCTTTGGGCATCCATACCCGTAGCTGCTGTTTGTAAACTGCGAAGCATTTTGACTCCTGAAAATATAATTTTCCTAATTTCATCATGCTTAATAGGGAGATTTCACTAAAGGGAAAGGTCTTCCCATGGGTGAAATCTTTCTGGCTGATAGGCAATTATGGATCATACAAATTGACTACGATCCTTTTTTGGCGGACAATTAAGGAGTATGATCCCAAGACTAGCTAAGCTTTCAAAATCTCATAGTTTTTTCTTATTTGGACTCAGAGGCACTGGCAAAAGCACCCTTTTAAAATCTCATTTCTTCTCTGAAAAATGTCTTTGGATTGATCTTCTAGATGCTGAGATGGAAGAACGTTTTGCCCTTAGACCTCAAGATTTTGAACCTTTTGTCAAAGGTCACAAAGACATTCAATGGGTCATTATTGATGAAGTTCAAAAAATCCCTAAACTTTTGGATTCAGTTCATCGACTCATTGAATCCACCTCTTTAAAATTTGCCCTGACAGGATCCAGTGCTCGTAAACTTAAGCGTGGACAGGCCAATCTCCTTGCAGGAAGAGCATTTGTGTATCATCTCTATCCCTTTTCCTATTTAGAATTAAGTGAGCAATTTGATCTTCAAGAGACAATGACTTGGGGGATGCTCCCTAAAGTTCATGCATTAGACACAATGGAAGATAAGAAACAATTTCTCAGATCTTATTCGCAAACCTATCTTTTAGAAGAGATTGTGGCAGAACAACTGGTGAGAAATGTAACACCATTTAGAAAGTTTTTGAGTGTCGCTGCTCAATGTACTGGTAAAATTATCAATATTCAAAATATCAGTCGTGATGTGGGAGTTGATCCTAAAACAATTCAAAATTACTTTCAGATTTTAGAAGAAACTTGGTTAGGGTTTTTCCTACATCCATTCCAAAACTCTTTTCGAAAAAGATTAGGACATCAGCCTAAGTTTTACTTTTACGATATAGGTATTGTGAGATCCTTAGCCCACCTTTTAGATCTTCCTTTGTTACCTCAAACCTCTTATTATGGAGAAGTCTTTGAATATTTTATCATTTTAGAATTCATGAAGCTTGCTTCATACCAGCAAAAAGATATTCAGTTTTCGTTTTTAAGAACTCAGGATGGAGTGAAAGTTGATCTTATTCTAGAAATACCTGGCAAACCTATTTATCTCATTGAAATCAAATCTAAGGAAACTATTACAAGAGAGGACACTCTTTCTCTTAAGAAAATAGCTTCTGAACTCAATACTTCTAAGGCTTATTGTCTTTCTAGGGATCCTCATATTTTAGATTTTGATGGGGTGAAATGTATGCCTTGGGAATTAGGCATTGAAGAGATCCTGAATTTTAAAATGATTTCCCAAGCAATTTGAGACTCTGCTTAATATTTTCAACTATTCAATTTTGTTTTGTTTTTCACTTCAAAAATACAAATCTTTACATGATTATAAAAACGTGTAAAGTTTTATAAATTAGCCCGTTAAAACAAATTGAAGAAGCTGTAGATAAGGCCTCAGAAAAACAAACAAATACTCTAATTTATTCCTGAATTATAATTAATATTTAAGTCTTTTAAAAGCGGAGGTTGGTTTAAAATTACATTATCGAAACAATTTGTATCAATAATATTTTGAATTATTTCTTTCAACACATTTACAGCAACACTATTTCCAAACTGTTTATAGCTTTGAGATATGGATGGATTTATTTTAAATGAATCTGGAAATCCTTGAACTCTAGCACATTCTCTTGGACTTAGTTTTCTGATTACATTGTTAATAAGGTATAAGCCTGTTTTAGCTCCTACACCACCGCCATAAGCTGAAAGAGTTATAGCATGTCCATAAGGACTATAAATTCTTTCTCCCTGTCCTCCTTTATTAACATATCCAATTTGAATAGGTTTGTTTGGTAACTCAAATTCTCCAAATAAGTTTAATTCTGGATTAAATGTTTTTGTAAATACTGTATCAGGCCGATTGATAACTTTTACATTTATAGGGTCTTCTTCCAAAATATCAAAAAGACAGGTTTTCTTATCTAGAGCATTAGGAAATGTAAAATTTTTTACATTCAGATCTGATCGGAAGCAAACTAAAAAAATCCTTTCTCTATTCTGTGGAAGCCCGTAATGGCTCGCATTTAAAACTTTATAAAAAACAATATATTGAAGTTCTTTAAGTGTTTTAATAACCGTTTCAAGAGTATGTCCATGATTATGTTTTTCAAAATTACGAACATTTTCAAGAAATAAAACTTTAGGCACATGGTATTTAACGATGCGGGCAACATCAAAAAATAAAGTTCCTCGAGTATCTTCAAAACCCATTTGTTTACCTGATATAGAGAATGCCTGACAAGGGAAACCTGCACACAATATGTCATGCGAAGGAATATCTGCTTCCCTTATTTTGGTTATATCTCCTTCAGGCATTACTCCATAATTTTCAAAATAGGTTTTTGCCGCTTCCTTATCCCATTCCGATGCAAAAACGCAGTTTCCATTATATGTATTCATTGCTTGATGAAACCCGCCAATACCGGAAAATAAATCAATATATTTTATATTCTTAATCATGTTTCGCCGAATAGTTTTAATGGATTGATTTTAAACTGTAAACTTGTTGGATCGGGCGTTCCTCCTTTACGTTGCATTGTAACTCTACCAATTCTTAGGTTACCCCTATCAGTAATAGCGACTTCGCCTTGAGCATAAAAATTACAAACTGTATTAATATCTTTTAAAACAAAATCAATTGAACCATCACTACCCCTCCTTGTTACAAGCAACCACTCGACACTCAAGCCTCCTCTTCCTCTTAAAATATCAGAAACTATCAATGTTTTATTATTTTTAAAATATTTAATTATAATATTTTGCTTCTCTAACGGCATTTCGTTTAAAAACAACCTTCTTTTATCCTTTATTTTTCCAAATTCTTTATTCGACAGAATATTTTCTGGAGACAACTCTCCTGTAAACAGTCTTAACAAATTGGCAATTTCTTCACTGAATCCCCACATTTTCATGTACGCCAAAACAGGCCTTTTATCTACTTGATTGAATCCACTAGAGATATTAGCTTTTTTAAGAGATATATTTTCAACATACAAAACTCCTTCAAAAATAATTTCAATCTTAATTTGTATATCTGCTTTTTGAAATTTAATTGTTTCTTCATACTTTTCAGCTAAAACTCCAAAAGATATCGCTTTTAAAAGATTAATTTTAACAGGAATTTGAACAGCAACTAGTATTTGAATTTTATTAGGATCATATCCCATTATAGATAACCAATTATTCGCCTCTTTATCAGTTTTATAATTTTTAAATTTATTGCAAATCTCATTTTCATTGATAAAACCATCTTTTGCCGTCATTGAACCAATTTTAGCTTTATCCAATTTAACAATCCGATCGGGAATTCCCATCCCCATTAGGGGATTTGGGATGAGAGCAAGCTTGCTGTCTTTTTTCCATTTTGATAAATCTCCATTATCTTTGCAAAGATGCTTTCACCCCAACTGCAATTTTTTAGATCTGAAAAGATCACAGTTGATACTATAACAATAGTATAACACGTATCTACAAGGGAACTCCGAAAGGATAGGATAGAGAGTAAATAACTCTATTTGAGGTAAATGTTCTCCTGTAGTAGTTGCTCAGAGGCGAGCCTATGTTGTCTCTGGTTGGAAAAGAAGACAGGCAGAGGAATTTTGCAGGTCGCACGAGCGACAGATGATGTTCTTTTCCGCTAACCTTAGAAGCTATCTCTCTTTAGGGGGATCGAGCCTCTCAAACTTCACAAAAGATATTCTTTCATATTCAAAATAAATTTATCTAATATCCCACGATAGATTCTCCAAAAACTCTTCTGGTTATCGAAATCTTTGATCTCTGATAATTCTGAAATCAAAAGATCTAATTCTTTGATAAAGTTTTCAGATGTTTTATTTGTAGTAACAGATAGAGTCTTAATAGAATTCATGTACCCTTTAAACAAATGCACATAGCCTTGGAGTAAAGGTCTCATTTCATAACGACTTAAATTAATCTCACCCTTGGCATCTCTCACACTTTTGGAAGAAATAATTTTATCAGAAATCGTAAGAGCTTTTAAAGTGACATCAATTAAGATTTGTCTTCCTTCTTTTTCTGTAAAGTCTTTATTCGCAAAAATAGTTAAAGTTGTTGTGATAAATTCCAATAACTCTACATATTCAATGGAAATTATACTTGTGATAAATTGTCCATTTTGTTTCAGACTAGATTCTAATCTTTGGCATTTAGCTAATAGATTTCCATTTTCGCATTTAAGATCATAATTCTTACTTTTGAGATCATCGTAATTATTTTTCAATTATACATCCTTACTTAAAATTTTTAACCAAACGTTTTGATGGTGATTTTGAGTAAAATCAGTAATCAAATGACTTTTGAAATTTTTACAAAGACTATTCAATATCCTTAAACATCAAGGAATTCAATTTATTTATTAAAAGCAGAACCCATCTTAAAATCTGATGCCATATATTTAAGTGTTTAATATACTTATAGAACTTATGATATTTGTAATATTTATAATATTTATAATATTTATTATTTAACTATTTTTCTTAAAGACCGATAGAAAATCAAACAACCGTTAACCCCTTCGGTGCGGACGAATAAAAAAGGAAGAAACATGTTTTTAAAATTTAGTCACCTTAGTTTTTTTACTGCTCTTAGTTTGAGCGTAACAAGATGTAATAAATCAGAAAAAAAGCTCCATCAAAGAACTAAATGTCTTTCCTGCCGGAGCCAATACAAATCCTGCGCTTCCTTTGTCTTCTCTTACCACTCTAACTACAGCTCAGTGGACTGAATTACAAACAACACTTAATAAAGAGCCCAGATACGATTTGTGTAATTCACCACAAGCTCAAGCAGAATATGAGAAAAGACTTAATGCTAAGCAACAAGAAATTATTACAGCCTGTGGAGGACAAGAAATGTGTACTATTAATATTGCTGCAAATAACGTTGATAATAATAATGGTACTGTAGTTGCCACTGTTACTAATAAAAGTAACACACAAAATAATATTAATAATACCAATAGTACTGAAAGTATTAATAAATTTGAAGGGAAAAATGAGTCTACGATGACTGCGGGGGCATTATATAATTTTGGGGGTACAACATTCACCGCCAAACAAGAGGTTAATACTCAAAGATATGCTTTTGCTATGGCAGTTCAAAGAACTGCACCATGTATCCGACATTCCGCACCCCGAAATATATATTTTTTTTAAAAAATATTATAATAAATTGAGATTCATGAGTGTTTACATGTTTATATAGCTACAAAATGTCGAAAAGATGATGTCTTGTTTTTTGTTTTTGAGGGCTTTTTGATCGTGTTTTATATAAAAACACAAATATTTTTCAATAAAATATTTAT
>CANGWC010000030.1 GCA_947457515.1 Silvanigrellaceae bacterium | reverse complement strand
GTTAATGTTTCTGTTACTATTTCCATGGCGTAATTCCTTGTTTTTGTTGAATTATGGTTTTACGCTGCTTCTTTCCTTAAATCAATTTCTCTTTATCTTGTTTTCTGATCTTCAGGATTTTTCTCAAACACCAAATTTGGTATTAACTCCGATATAGTCCCGAAAATCTCACTTTATTAAAGAGTAGATTTAAGCCTATTAAATCCTGGATGTTACCTAACCAAGAAGAATTATCCGATACTCCAAAAGATAATAATCTTTTTAATATGGTCTTTTATTTTATACATACTAATCAAGATATTTTAAATTTTCCAGAATTTAGACGGACTGAAGGTTCTCATTTTATAGATCTTCTTTCATTATTTTCTCTAAGCAACAGAAAAGGTCAACAGCTTTGGAAATATATTATTCATGATTTATCGCACTTATCAGAATCTATTCACAATTGTCTTACAAAGGACCTTTTAATTGCATCAAATTCTCCTAATAAAGAAACAGTTATTCCAGAATATCTAGAAAAAATTACTATTTTACAAGGCTCAATGTGGGATAGTTTAGATAAGTTCTTTAAAGATCGAGATTCCGAAAATTTAGTGGGTATGACAGGAGGATTAGATTCTTTTATCTATTGGTTTTTTGATACACAGCATGAGAATACCCTAAAGTCTCTTATCAATAATTTCTCGCCCACTTCCCATAACAGTATTTTTAATTTCTTAGACCGCTACTACGATAAGTATAAAAAATATTTCAATCAGGAAAATATTTCTTTAGAATCTTTTAGAAATATGGTGGGAATTCGTTTTAATAACCATCTAGAGAAAAATTATCCTCAATATTTAAGCGAACGCTTTCTGCCCTAAAATACTCTAAGAATTATTAAGTTATTCACTTAGAAAATAAATTAAATCATTATATTTACTAAGTTTTTACTATAATATTTTTTATATAATATATTTATTTTATTAATTTAAAATTTATGATATTCATATTTGATGGATTTCATAAAATCTCTATTTAAGTTTTTACTACATCTAGTATTAAGCACAACAGCTTTATCTGGAAATCCTCAATATCCATACATTGAACCCATCGATATTCCTAAAGAAGTTATAGAATCTTATGGAAGACTTGTAGATCAGAACCTATTTACTAATATTACCGATTATTTAGTCAATAGAGCTCGATATGTGGCTATGTTTTATACTGAAGGGGATAATTTTCTTATCCCTGAATATGCTGCCGTGATTAATTTCCTTATTATAGAATATCTTAACAATGTTCATCCAAGAGATGGCGAAGATTTCTCTTTGGAAAGAAAAATTTACTCTGAATTGCTTCAGGATATTGAAAATTTTAAAGAATCAGCTCTTAATAATACTGAAACCTCTAAAAGCTCAGATCATTACCCATATAATCTTAAATATTCAAAAGTTATTGATTTTCTAGTCAGAACCGCTCTTATCGGATCTGAGGCTATGGATATTCCCGAACAAAGAGCATTATTCGAAAACCTTATTTTAAATAATGCTACCTTAAATGTGAATCATTTTTATGTATCAGACTATTATAATAAGGACTCTGATTCTTTAGGCTTTAACTATACTCGAAGCCGCTTACTCTATCAAAATATTGAAAGTTATAATCTATTAAAAAATACTTTCAGGCCTGCAGATTGGATGTTAACTAATAAAAGAATATGTGAGACTCCAGAAAGCAATAATCTTTTTAATATGATTTTTTATTTTATACATATAAATCAAGATATTTTAACTTTTTCAGATTTTCGACGTACTGAAGGTTCACATTTTTTACATATTCCTTCGTTTAATGGCTTAAAAAAGAAAATTTTTATTGAATTATGGAAATATATTAACCATGACTTATTGCATGTAACAGATTTTATTCATCATAGTTTTCCAGAAGAACTTATAATTGCATTGAATTCTGATAATAAAGGAACAATTATTAGAGAATATCTTGAAAAAGAGACTATTTTACAAGGTTCTATGTGGAATAGTCTAAATGAAGTTTTTCAGGTTCCATCTTTTTTAAAGTTAACAGATGAAACCGGAGGATTAGAATCTTTTATTTATTGGTTATTTGATAAACAACATGAAAATACTTTCGGTTATGCCGCTAACTTTTCTCCTACTTCCGCAAAAAGTATTTTAGACTTTTCAGAATTTTTTTATGATAAGTATGAAAATGACTTTCAGCAACAAAGTATCTCTTTAAGGTCTTTTAAAAATGAAGTAAAAATTCATTTTAATAAGCAGATAACGGAAAAGTACCCAGAATACCTTAGTGAACATTTTCCTATTTCAAAAGCTCCCTAGGATCAATAGGATGACGGAACAGATTCTTAAAATGAGTGTCTAAATTCACTCCAAATAATCTTCTAGCACTTTGAAGAAACGTGGCGAATCTTAAAAGAACCATCATCATATCTCCTTCAGAGAAAGATTTACTGCAATATTTAGATTTAAGTTTATTCCAAGTGATCCCTTTAATAACCCAGTCTTTAATTAAAGAAACTGCCCCTATATTAGCTTCTCTAAATTCAAGATCATCTTTCATATCATAAAGATCTGAGAATAAAGATGGTGGGTAAAACTGATTGACATTCTTAAGAAGCTTGAGTTTTTTAACTTCATTTTGATCTTCCGGGTGTAAAGAAATAGATCGATGTTGTGCCGCACAAAATACACCTAATAAATAAAGATTATTTTCAGTTACAATCTCTTTTTCTATCCAATAAGCGATCACAAGACTTCCCATTTGAGGGAACATCAAAGCTTTTTCTCCTAAAGAGGTCAGTCCATCTTTATGAATAAATCCAGAACGATGGAGATGTTTAAGAATCTTTTTGATGGATTCCATAATAATCGTTTCGTTATTATTCTTTTGATTGTTTTTATGTTTTTGTCCAGGATTTTTATCTTGTTTAGTTTTGGAATAGATAAAAAAAGAATTTCGATAGAACTGAGCTATTTTTTTAATGCTTCCTAATTGATTTAAAAGACCAATCAGAGTGTGTGTTTCTACTTTTAGGGCACTGCGACAAGGAGGAAGTTTTTGAGGTTTTTGAGCCATATAATGGCCTGGAGATATCCATAAAGATAAACCCTCTGTATCTTTACCTCTTCGTCCTGCACGTCCTAACATTTGAAGGACTTCTCCAGGAGCAAAAGCAACATACCCCCAAGCACTGGGTCTACCCACATCAGCAATACAGGCACTCTTAACGGAGAAGTTGACTCCTAAACTCATTCCTGTTGTGCCAACACATGCTTGAAGTAACCCTTCTTTGAGAAGGCCTTCTATCATAAGCCTGACTATAGGAAGCAACCCACTGTGATGATAAGCAATTCCCTTCTCTGGAATCATTTTAAGAAGAGAAGCGGGGACAAGATCCCAATGTTCCATTCGTTCAATATAACTTTTGAGAAGTTCTTTATGAGGATAATCAGAAGAAGCTCTTTGTGCCAATTGAAATGCCAGTTGCTCAGCAGAAGCTCGTCGTCCGGTATAAACCATGATTGGCCCAAAACCTTCCTTTAAAGCTTTCTGGATAGGGCCTAAAGGTAAATTTGGCTGATATTTCATGCTCTTTAAAAACTCATTTTTATCTTTAGGAGAAAGATTTAATTTATCCGGAGATTGAAATGCATTATTCACAAAGATTTTATGAGTTAAAGGGACAGGCCTTTCCTTGACTCGAATGAGCTCACACGGTCTTTGATTCAGTTCTCCTAACCAACCTTGGAATTCCTCTGCATTAGGAACACTGGCACTGAGAAATATCCACTGATGATCTTCTTTGGTTAAAATGATGGTTTCTTCCCAAACACTTCCCCGTTCTTCTTCTTGAATAAAATGGTATTCATCAAAAATAATGCATTGATTTTCCCATGTTTTATGAAAATATTTGGAATCTTCATCAGAAGGATCTGAAGATAAAAGAACATTTCGATAACTCTCTAATGTCATCAAAACAATAGGAGCATCTAAATTATCTTTAAAATCTCCTGTATGTATGCCTACTTTCCTATGTGAGAAAAGAGCTGTGAATTCTTTATACTTATCATTGGTAAGACTTTTAACGGGAGCAGTGTAAATAAACTTGTGTCCTTTTTGTAGACCATTTTCTATATATTCCTCAACAACTCTTGTTTTACCTGCAGATGTTGGAGCATCTACAATTAAATTATGTCCTGAATTTAAAGCATCTAATGCTTGAGCTTGCCATTTATCTAAAGGGGGTTTCGAAGAATTTTGGTTCATAATTATGAACTATAGATGATTTATCGTCCTATGAACATTTTTCCAGTGTAGACAAAATATCAGTCTTTTCTTTAAAAGAATCCGATGTGCATATTTTTAAAGACTCTATAAATAAAGGTATGCTTTTGTTTTTTTTAAGAAACAGGTCTTCCAATGGTTTCTGATAGTTCTCATACAGTTGATAACTTAAAAATAATGCATTGTTCATATTTTCTGGAAAAGCTTTTTCGTAAGTTGTGCCTTTTTCGATCCCACCCATAAAAACTTTGTAATCTTCACTGAGTCTTTTAAAAAAAGCTTCTTTTTTAGGTTTTAAAAGAGATTTTAGCTTTATCATATCATCTTCATCTGGGTATAAAGAGGTCTCTTTTTCATAGAAATTATTTAACCGAGTTTCTGCGATTTTTAGAAAGACTTTGAATTTTTCCTGACTTTTTAAAATTCGATTTGTATAGAAATCAAACTTTTTTTGAAATTCATTAATTTTGTAGGGTTTCTCTTCTAATAAATATTGATATGTTGCTTTCTTTGCGACAAAATCTGCTAAATTCTCATTGAATGATGGAAAACCTGGGATATAAAGAGTCCGATGAAGTGTTTCATGAAAGATGACTTCAATAAATTGAATCTGATCTTTTTTTCGGAGCATACTTGAATATAAAGGATCTGAGAAAAATCCTAATAAAGAAAATGCTTCCACAGAACCTATAGAAACATCGTACCCCTCTTCCAACATCTGTGTTTTAAATTTCAGAGCGGAGTCTTTTTTAAAGAATCCTAAATAAGGTTGCTCTCCAATAATAGGAAACCAATGGGTTTTCCATTTAAGTTTGTGAGGATACGCAGCCTCCACAACATAGGTCAGAGCTTCTTCTTTTAAGGGTACATATTTTTGGTAACTATTTCCTGGCGTTAAACCTAATTTCTCAGAAAAACTCAATATTTTAGTAACTTCTTTAATTCTTTCCTTCTCAGAAGTTTTAAGACCAGAAACCTCTTCTACGTGATCTATAGGAATTTCTTGAGTAAAGAGATCTAATTGAGAGATCCCCTGTTCCCATAAATAGCCTGTATAGAAGAGTAATGAAGTAAACAACATAATCTTTAATTTCTTAAATCTATGGAGAAGGAGCTGTGACTGTAGAAGGAGTTGGGGGTGTGACCGCTGGAGTTGGTGATGTTGCAGTGGTCGCTGGAAGCTGACAACTAAGAAGTTCTTTTAATATGGGATGGAAGACTTTTGTTTTTTGCCGGGTATGATATTCCATAAATTCGGTGACTTTTTGAGGAGTCATATTCTCAAATATTTTTGTCATTTGTTTTAAGGGAACTCTTCCATAAAGTTGAACGATAATATCTTTATCCATGGATTCTATGACTTTAGCAGCTTTTTTAGGTTCCATTTTTTCAAGAGTTTCTTTCAGTTGATTGATCCGAGTTTCTTGAAGCTCTTTTTCTTTTTGAAGAGCTTCTTGGAATTTTTTCTTTTCTTCTTTGATCATTTCTAATTCTTTTTCAATTTCTTTTTTAGTATTTTCAAAAGGATTAGTTGATGCTGAAGGAGTGTCTTGCTGAGCCTCAGCGAAGATCTGTGTTGTAACTAAACATAAAAAAATGATTTTTCTCATGCGACCTCTTTTTTAGAATTCATAATAAGAGCCTTACTTTCTTCTTGATCAATTCTAATATTATGTTCTTTTTCTCTTTTGTTTTTCAATTTTTCCAGAGTTTTAATCTCTTGATTCTTCTTTTGAATGAGAAATTCTTGTTCTTTAATTTCTTTATTTTTAAGAACAATTTCTTCTAAAATATTGATCATGCTTTGTTTTTCGACATCTAATCCATCTTCATGAGTCTTCCAGTTTCCCCAAGATCCTAAAGTCAAATTTTGATTTCGAGACTCAACACTTTGCATATATTTTTCTTTAGCTTCTAAAAGTTTTTTTTCTAGATTTTGTTTTTCCGTAAACATCGTTTGAAGATCAAGATCCATTTTGTTTTTCTGAAATTCACGATAGTTCTCTACAGATTGTAAACTAAATTTAAATTTCATTTATAAACTCGTCATATCTACATGATCTTCTCATGATTTTGACCTTGAGATATAAGTTCCATAAGAGATTGATAAGATTCTTCTAAAGTCACTTTTTGATGCATAGGTTGCCGAAGAAACTCTTGAATTTTTTCTTGTTGATTAATGGCTTCATCTAATTTAGGTTGAGAGCCTCTTTGGTAAGCTCCAATGGTGATCATATCTTCATATCGACGGTAAAGA
This sequence comes from Silvanigrellaceae bacterium, assembly GCA_947457515.1. GTDB lineage: Bacteria > Bdellovibrionota_B > Oligoflexia > Silvanigrellales > CANGWC01 > CANGWC01. The sequence goes on along the minus strand of CANGWC010000030.1, from coordinate 5,619 downwards.
GACATCCATTCTCTCAGAACTCCACCCATTTGCCATTGATGAGGATGAACAATATCTTGCATCACCCGACTCACACTGGAAAGCACATCTACTGCGGGGAATAAGTTACGATGGGCCATATCCCGGCTAAGTTGGATATGACCATCAAGAATACTTCTTGCTGCATCACAGATAGGCTCATTAAAATCATCTCCATCTACAAGTACTGTGTAAATACCTGTGAGAGATCCTGTGAGAGATTCAAAATTCCCTGCTCTTTCTAACAGTCTAGGTAATAAGGAGAAAACAGAAGGTGTGTAACCTCTTGTTGTAGGAGGTTCTCCTACAGCTAGTCCTATTTCTCTTTGTGCCATGGCAACCCGGGTGAGAGAGTCCATCATCAAAAGAACTCTTTTACCTTTATCTCTAAAATATTCAGCAATTGTTGTTGCAGCTTGAGCTGCTCTGATACGAATCAGAGCAGGTTGATCTCCTGTAGCCACAACAACGATACTTCTTTTAAGACCTTCTTCTCCTAAATTATCTTCTATAAATTCTTTAACTTCACGTCCTCTTTCTCCAATCAAAGCGATCACATTCATATCCACATTTGTAAATCTTGCCATCATCCCCATAAGTACGCTTTTACCGACACCGGAACCTGCCATGATCCCAAGTCTTTGACCTTCTCCACATGTGAGAAGTGCATTGAGACTTCTCACTCCAAGATCTAATGGTTTTTGGATTCTTTTTCTCAGTAAGGGATTCAGTGGTTCTCTATAGAGAGGACAAGCCTCTCCATCAATTTTTTCTCCATCTAAAGTGTAACCATAACTATTGATGACTTTACCTATCAGATTTGTACTGATCTTAATTGTAGGTTTTAATTCAACACATTCTACCAATGCTCCTGCGCATAATCCTTGTGGTTCAGAGAAAGGAATGATCAAAGATTTTTCTTTTCTAAATCCAACAACCTCTCCTAAAATACCTTCTGAGCATCCTGTGGACATTCTCACTAAAGCCCCCAAAGGGATATTAGGTAAAATAGCTTCAACGAGAGTTCCTACGATCTCAGATATTTTGCCAAAAGTCTGAGAAATTTTAGGAAAATCAACATTATCATGATGAATCTTATCTAATGCGTTTTTGACAAAAACCATTAAAAATTCCTTTGAATCATGATTTAAAAACTTTTTTCAACAGATCTTCTAAAAGTGCATCTAATGTTTTTTTCACATCTAAAGAAATCATTTGATGTTCCACATCTAACCTCATATCACCCATTTCCAATTCTAAATCTTCTTCTATAGGGAAAGGGTAGTTACCTTTTTCAAGATACTCTTTCACTTTAGGATGACATCTTAACTTAAGAACTTTATCTAAAGACCCATAATTCTTAAGAACTTCATGGAAAAGAAATTCTGCTTTGTCTTCTTCTATTTGGTAATTCAAAAGTTTTTCACAAACAGTTTTGATCATTCCTTTAAATATCTCTTGTCCTTCTTTCCCGAGTCCTATTTTAACTTCTTCAAGAAGTTCCTTACTCTTAAGTTGAAATTCATTGCAGTGACCTTGAAGTTTTAAATATCCTTGTTTGGTTCCATGTTCATAACCTTCTTCGTAGGTTAAGTTATCCTCGGAATTGATCTGCTCTTTGGGAGATTCTTCTGCCTTGATTTCTGTATCCTTATCAGTAACTTCTCGTTTTTCTTCTGTAGGGGTAATAGGTACTTCACCTTCCGATGGAGAAAGGTTTTGTGGCTCTTGATGCTCTTCATTTACAAAGGATTCCGATGTTTTGATCTCTTCTTTTTGATCTTTATTTTCTTGTGGTTCTTGGACTTCTTGATGCTCTGAGAATTCATTAGCTGGTTCTAATAAAGGTTTTTCTCGACTGAGTCCTAAGATTTTTTCATCTGGAGTGAGTTTTGTTTGTTTCTGATTTTCATATTCTTCATTAAGATCTTCCGGGTAAAAACATGAAGTTAATGGAGGGAAAGGATCATAAAAATTTGTCTCTAATTGTATTTGATTTTTGATTTCTTCTTCTGAGTGATAACGGTTATGGATAACTGTTTTCTCTGCATTATCTGTTAAAGGAGCTACAAAAGACTCCCATTCAGGCCATTTGTAAGGATCAAGATTGATTTTATTGAGTAACTTTGATTCTCCTTTAATGAGTTTTCCTTTATTTAACATAACTTATACCAATGTATTTTCACCGGAAGATGAAATCACGATTTTACCTTCATCGCTTAGTCTTCTTGCGATTTGAACAACTGCAAATTGCGCAGCTTGGACATCACTGAGTTTAGAAGGAGGAGCTGTGGAGAGTTCATCCCTTAAATTTTCAGCGGCTCTTTGTGACATGTTTTTGAAGATGATCTCTTTAATACCATCACTAGCGGTTTTAAGAGCAAGTTTTAACTGTTCTGGTTTCACTTCTCTTAAGACCATTTGAATTCCTCTATCATCAATTTTAATCAGATCTTCAAAGACAAACATCATCTTACGGATTTGTTCCGTTAAGTCTGGATCTCTTTCTTCGAGACGATCAAGGATCCCTTGTTCTGTCACTTTATCCATAATATTAAGCATTTCAACAATAGGAGTGATCCCTCCTACTTGGTTAGAAGAAATGCTACCCATACGTTGAATTTCGTTTCTTAAAACTTCATCGATCTCATCAATAATATCCGGGGATACACTTTCTAAATTAGCAATTCTTAAGATCAGTTCTGTATGAAGACCTTCTGGAAGCTGTTTGAGTGTTTCTCCAAATTTCTTAGAGTCTAAGTGGGCAAGTACCAGTGCAATGGTTTGGGGATGTTCATTTCTTAAGAAGTTAGCTAGCATTTTAGGTTCGATCATTTCTAAAGATTCTAGACTTGCAGAGGATTCTAAAGCTAATTCATCAATAATACTGTTTGCTTGTTTATTATCTTTAAAGGCAGATTCTATGATCTTACGAGTGTAATCATTGCCTCCAAAGAAATATTTCTTATTAGAATTTAAAACAACATAAAATTCTTCCATGACCTGATTGATCACTTCTCCATCAATACGGCCTAAACGACTCATGGCACTACCAATTCGCTTAATTTCAAACTCTGACATGAATTTAAATAGCTCTGCAGATATTTCTTCTCCAAAGGCTAGAAGAAGAATTGCTGCTTTTTGGGGACCGCTATATTTTGCAACCACATGACACCTAATAATTTTAAGAGATTATTCTAATAGGATATAGGTAAAAAAAGACTTGCTCTATGACTAGATTGCAGTAGTCATAGGGATGACGACTCGTTATTCAGGGTTATTGATTTTGTCTACTCGTGCTTTCGCTGCTGTGTAAGCATCTTTATTTATTTTTTCAAGTTCTTTTAAAAATTTTAATCTTTTGGATTCATCTTTGATTACTTTTTGTAATCTTTTATGTAAGCCCTTCTGTGTACTATAAGTAGGTAAAGATTTTTTACTTTCTTCTGAATTATAATAAGATGATATCTCATTTGCCAAAATCAGTACTGGGTCACCATTTAAGTTCTCTGACCATTCTTCAACTGCTTTGTGAGCATCTTCATTGATTTTTTCAAGTTCTGTTAAAAATTCTTCCCTTTTAGATTTATCTTTAAGCACTAATCTTACTGTTTCTCGAAATGATCTATGAGTCTTTTCAGGAGGCAAGGATCTGTTACCTTCTTCTGAATTATAATAAGATGATAACTCGTTTGCCAAAATCAGTACTGGGTCACCATTTAAGCTCTCTGACCATTCTTCAACTGCTTCACATGCTTTTGAATCTATGTCTCTAAGTTTATTTAAAAATTCTTTCCTTTTAGCTTCATCTTTAAGCACTGCTCTTATTCTTTCTCTCAAAGTATCATCTCTTTCTGCAGCAGGTAATGATCTGTTACCGTTTTCTGAATCATAATAAGAAGATAGCTCGTTTGCCAAAATGAGTAACAGATCACTATTTAACTTTTCTGACCATTCTTCAACTGCTTTATGTGCTTTTATATTTATATCTTTAAGTTTATTTAAAAATTCCTCTCTTTTAGATTCATCTTTAAGCACTAACCTTAGTCTTTCTTTTAAAGCATGATCACTTTCTGTAGTAGGCAAGGAGTTGTTACCTTTTTTTGAATTATAATAAGATGATATTTCGTTTGCTAAAATAAATAACGGATCACCATTTAACTTTTCTGACCATTTTTCAGCTGCTTTATAGGCTTTTATATTTATATCTTTAAGTCTATCTAAAAATTCTTCTCTTTTGTCTTCATCTTTAAGAACTCCGAGCAATCTTTTATATAGAAGTTTGTCTGTGTTATCTTTAGGTAGAGATCTGTTGCCTTTTTTTGAATTATAATAAGATGATATCTCGTTTGCCAAAATGAGTAGTGAATCGCTATTTAAAATTTTTGACCATTTTTCCACTGCTTTATACGCTTTTATATTTATGATTTTAAGTTTATTTAAAAACTCTTCCCTTTTATATTCATCTTTAAGCACTAATCTTGTTCTTTCTCTTAAAGATTTATGCGTCTTCTGAGTAGGTAAATTCTCTTCATACTTATTGTAATGTTCAGATATCTCATCTGCTAAAGTCTTTTTATCACTATTATTAAAAAACTCTTCTGCCTTAACTTCTAATCCTAAAATCTTTCCTAAAAAATCTATATTTGATTCTTCCTCATCTATTTCAATCTGAATTTTCTTTTGTTTTTTTATTGGATGCTTACTATCTTCTTTAATTTTAATTGCTGTGATTTCTTTTTGTTCTTCATTATCTAATTGCTGTAGAGTCACTCTTAGCTGAGGATATCTTTGTTCTATATATTCATTTAATTTTTCGACACTGATAGATATTAAAGAAACTAAATCAATTTCAAATTTACCAATACTTGGTCTCAATATTCTCCCTAATAATTGAAAGAATACTTTAGGAGACTGACTAGGAGCTAAATCTATAAGTAGAGAAAGTTTTGGAATATCAACTCCTTCTCTCATTTTATCTACAACAATTAACATTCTTATTATGCCTGATTGTAAATTTTCTAATGCAGATTCATCGGTTTTTGATGTGTAAACTCCAAAACCTATTTCAGGAAATTTTTGGTTTAAAAATGCACACAAAATATCTGCTTCATGTTGAGATCCTACATGAATAAATCCATATTCATGTTTATCAAAAAAGGGTTTTAAATAGTCTGAAATCTGATCGTAATAATAAGGATTAACATAACGAATATTTCTTTCAGTATCTACCTTTCTAATTTCTAACTCTTGAATTTCATCAATATTAAAATAGTTTACTTTTTTAAGGGGAACTAATAAGCCTTTATCCATAGCTATAGCTAATTGTTCAATGACATCAATCTCTTGTAGAGATTCTATATCTTGATAAACAGAATGAATTTGATTCCAGAAAGATTGATAACCTTTTGCTTCATGGAAAGGTGTTGCTGTTAACCCTATGACTCGAATATGGTTAGTGTCATTAATTTTTCGCCACAGAACTCCTGTTGTGTTTAGCATGATCGCGTTGAACAATCAGAAAGAATACGGTTAAACAACTCGTCTCATTAGGAAACGCTCCAATTTCATCAGATTTAGTCCGAAACTCTCGAAATAACC
>CANGWC010000029.1 GCA_947457515.1 Silvanigrellaceae bacterium | reverse complement strand
CTTCCCACAATTCCATATATGAGTTTTTGAATTCTCCTGCTGTCAGTTCGTTGATATCAGGCCTGTTTTTCATCCTGCCAATGTAACTTAATTTAGCTAACTGTCAAATTTCTTCTCAGTACCTCGCTAGGGGGGGGTCGAGCAGTTACTTGAATTTTTGGGGTGCGGAATGTCGGGTCAGCATGAACTTACCAATGAAGTTTGGTATATCGAAGGAGTACAAACTTTGTGGAATCATTTCTCTCCCACCGACTCTCTGCATATCAAAATGTTTTTTTATAGATTTATGAACTTTGGAATGTATAAAAAACTTTTTGAATCTGGATTAGATAAAGAATTCTTAGCATTCGAAGAAATCTTGAAATCTAACATGCAAAGACTCAATCAAGAAACTATTCAGCAGTAACCCTTGTTTTCCTAAATATTTTTAAAACCATTTCTGGAGGAACCTCTTGAGGTCGACATGTGGGATCAATTCCAAATTCTTCAAATACTGTTAAAAGAGAGTTTCCTTTCCAGATCATCTTTCTAAGCATTTTTCGTTTATTTTGGAAGAAGAAACTTGAAAACTTATCAAATTCAAATTCTTCCTGAGAATCATTAAAATTGAAATCTTTAGATCTCATAATAATGCAGTAGGAATCTACTTTAGGAGGTGGATCGAAAGCACGGGCAGGAAGTAATAAATAGGGTTCTATAGAATAGAAAAGCTGAACCTTACAAGAGATTCTTCCATAGTTAGAATGAGGTGATTGAGTCCATAATCTTTCAGCAAATTCTTTTTGGAAAGTAAACACTCCTACTTTAAAGAATTTATGGTAACGACAGTACCAAAGTATAAATTCAGAAGAGATATTGTAAGGAAGATTGCCAATACAAAGAGAGTAGGGAGTGGTGGGTTCCCATTGGATCACATCTTGTTCCAGAAGTTTAAATCGATCTTGATACTTTCCTGATGCTTCTATTTTTTGGAGGAAGGAGAGGGCATCTTTTTCTTTATCTAGTGCGGTAAGATTCCAACCATTTTCTAAAAGAGGAAAAGTGAGGGCTCCATAGCCTGCACCTATTTCACAGGCTGTCTTAGGGGTTTCTGGAAGGTAAGTGTTATTGGCAGCATCTATGATCTTATCAATGAGATCTTGTTCTTTAAGAAGATGCTGTCCAAAATTTGTTTGAAGGTATGTTTTGATATTAGCACCAACCGAAAAGAATTTGAGAGAAATTAGGGATCTTCCAAATTTCAAGAGGGATCATTTTTTCCATGAAATTTAAAGATTTCTCACATTCTTTGAGAGATTCCAGTAAAGAGCTTCCGCTTTCCTGATTTTCTAACTTTTGTTTTAAGTTTTTGATATGAGTTTCACACTCTGCGAAACCTTGATTAAAGCCATGATGGGAATGAGTTCCTAAAAGATTTTGAAATTGAAGAAGAGCTAGAAAAATCTGTTTATCATAGATCTCAATAAACGTATGAGCTTCACATTGCCTAATGGATTCATATTGATGTTTAAAAATATCCATTCTGGCTTCCCATTCTTTCTCTGTGAAGATATCTTTTACAAAGTTATAATGGGCTTTTAAATACTCGAGAGATTCTAAAGTATTTGCTAATACAGGCAATCCTCTTTTTTGGGCTTCTTCTAACCACTCAGAAGAGTATCCATCTCCTTCAAAACAGATTTGTCTGGATTGAGAAAGGATCTTTTGAAGAGCTTTAAGAATATTATGGGGGTCTTTAGAGATCTCTTCATTGACACGACTTAATCCATCAATGACTGCAGAATTAATAAGGGTTAGGGGGAAAGTGATAGGAGCTAAAGAACCAGCTGCTCTAAATTCAAACTTATTCCCTGTAAAAGCAAAAGGAGCTGTACGATTCCGATCACTTCTATCTTTAAGATAGGGCTGGATTCCTCCTACGGGCAACTGATCTAAAAGAATATGACTGATTTCTTTAGATGATTCTAAGACATTGATTTTACCCTCAAGTAAGGAATCGATTAAAGAGGTGAGATACTCTCCTAAATAAACACTGAAAAGAGCTGGTGGCGCTTCATTTGCTCCTAGTCTTAAGTCATTACTTGCAGAAGCTATAGAAGCTCCTAGAGAGGCTCCATTTAAAGAGAGACCATGAATAATAGAGGTGAGGAAAGTGAGGAATACTAAAGCTTCTTCGTTTGTTTTGGGGATATCCAAAAGATTCTTACCCTCATTGGTCATAAGGCTCCAATTGATATGTTTCCCACTTCCGTTGAAATGGGCAAATGGTTTCTCATGGAATAAAGCTTCATACCCGTAAGAACGAGCGAGATTTTTAACAACATGCATCACAAGATAATTCTGATCAGAAGCTATGTGAGCAAGATTGTAGTAACAAGCGATTTCGTATTGGCAGGGTGCAACTTCACTGTGTCTTGTTTTAGCAGGAACTCCCATTTTGAAAAGTTCTGTTTCAACATCTTTCAGTAAACTTCCTATATTTTGAGGAATGGGACTGAAATAGAAATCTTCCATCTCTTGTCCTTTAGGAGGAGCATAACCAAATAAGGATCTTCCGGTTAAAATCAGATCAAGTCGTTTTTGGTAGAGATGTTGAGGGATCAGGAAAAACTCTTGTTCTGGTCCAACGGTACAATGCACGTTTTTAATAGTATTACGGCCTAATAAAGAGAGTGTTTTAACGGCAACTTGAGAAAGTTTTTGAGTTGATTTTAGAAGAGGTAATCGATGATCTAAAGATTCACCAGTATAACTGATAAAAACAGAAGGAATATGAAGTGTTTTTAATCCATGGGATTCCATGATAAAAATGGGACTTGTGGGATCCCAAAGAGTGTACCCTCTTGCTGTGGAAACATGCCTTAATCCTCCCGAAGGAAAGCTAGAAGCATCAGGCTCTGCCTGAAGAAGATCTTGTGAGGAGAATCCTTCAACTGGAGAGAATTGACTATCTAGAGATAGGAAAGAATCATGTTTTTCGGCTATGATTTGATTCAATGGCTGAAACCAATGACAATATGTATATGCACCTAAACCAATACTCCATTTTTTTACGGCTTGAGCTATGGACTCTTTTACAGGAGCTTCTAACGTCCCTCCGTGCTTCATGACATCTTCTAGTTGTTTACTTTCCTTAGGATCTAGAAACTCAGAAAAAGTCTTAGGGTTAAAAGTATGAATGCCAAAATTTTTCATCCACTGATTTTCCATTTTTTCCTCTTTAATAATCTGCGGAAACTATCATGAATCCTCAAGAAAAATCAAAGAATTTATTCTTTTCTGTGGGTGAACCCAGTGGTGAACTTCATGCTCGTTTTTTAGTGAATGAACTCAGCAAAAGTTCCTCTCTTCATACAAAGATCTCTTCCTTTCCTCCACCATCCATGGGGTATCTTGAAGTCCTAAAAAATTATCATTCTATCAATGAACATTTTCATAAGATCTTTTCATGGTTAGAAAGAAATCCTTTAGATACATACGTTTTTGTAGATTTTTCAACTTTTCATTTAAAGCTCTTAGAAAGAATTCAAAATCTGAATCTTAAAATTATCTACTATATTCCCCCTAAAATCTGGGCCCATGGATCTCATCGTCTTCCTGTTCTCCAAAGAACAGTCAGTGAGATCATTTCTATTTTTCCCTTTGAAAAAAGGTTCTTTCCCGAGATCACTTTTTCCTACTTTGGTAATCCTCTTGTGGATCATATTAGAGATCTTCCGACTCAAAGTCGTAAAGGTCTATGCATTCTTCCCGGAAGTCGTCCTCAAGAAGTTTATGGTCATTTAGATCTTTTTATGAAAGCATTAACTCTTCTTAAAAGAAGAGGAATTCAATACAGCCCTGTTTATTGTCCTTTACCTTTATCTTGGATGAGTCATAACTTATCAGAAAAAGATTATCCTGGGATTACCTTTTCCTATGGAGATTCTTGGGAGAAAATGAAGTCTTCAGAAATTGGCTGGGTATGTTCAGGAACAGCAACATTAGAAGCCGTTGCAGCAAAGCTTCCTATCATCTGTATTTATAAAACCCACTTTATGAATTCTTTGATAGCTAAAAGTCTTTTGAAAGTTCCTTATATTAGCCTTCCTAATTTGATTGCTCATTTTCATGGATTTCAGCCTTGTATTTCCGAATTACTTCAACCGGATCCTCAACAAATTGTTTTTGAATCTCTTAGGCTTTATGAATTCAAAGAAGAGATATCTCAAAAATATGATACGATACTAAATCTTTTCCCCAAAGGATCTTTAAAAAGGATCGCAGATCATCTGGAACATCAAAACTAATGTGGCGTAATTACCTAACTTTTGAACTGCTTAAAAAGCATAAAACTCTTGTGTTTGCCAGTCTCTTTTGGCTGCCTGTTTACTCACTTTGTGAAATGGCTTCTTTAACGTTACTCAATGGCACATTAAATCTGATTTTTAAAGCAACGCCACAATTCCCTTTACAAGATATTTTCGGACTCATAGATTTCCAAGGAACTGTTGTCAGACAACGTCTTGTCTTAATATTCCCTATAGCTATAGCTCTTGTAGGATTATTTAGATTCTTAGCTAGTTTTTTAAGCTCTTTTTATGTCGAAAAACTGGGCTATTTAATCTCCTCTCAACTAAGACTGCGTCTGATGGATACTTTCCTACATTGTAAAGGCAATGCTTTAGAACAACTCAATATCTCTGCAGTGGGAAGACAAATTGTTTTAAATAGCCTCACGTTTCAATCCCTTTTTACAAAAGATATTTTAAATCTCTTAAGAGATTTTATGGTTTTTGTCTTTTTAACTCTTTATTTTATTGTCTTCGCTTTAAAAATATTTAAATGGCAAGGATTTTTGATCATGTTTGGTCTTTTGTTTATTTTTTTATTATTTTATATCATCTTCAAAAAAACAAAGAAGATCTCTTCTTCCACTCATAGTTTTATTTCTGAAACTTATGATCGTGCTTATTCTATCCAAAAAGACTTTATGCTGATTAAAGCTTTGAATCTTGAAAAAACCATTCTTGCAAGATGGGCTCATTTCATGATGAGAAAACAAAAGTTTCTTTTAAAAAGCATTCGTTTTCAAAGTATCATTAAACCCAGTTTAGAATTATTTCTTGTTTTGATTCTGTGTTTTTGTCTTCTCTTAAAGTTTAGAGGATATGACTTTTCTCATTTTTTCCATCTTCTTTTGATTCTGATTTTTCTTTTCCGTCCTTTAAGAACAATGATCGAATCTTCATTAGATTTCCAACATTTTATTCATTGCATCACAGATACAGAAAAACTTTACACACAACTTTTATCGGCACAAAGAAAAGACTTTATTCTTCCTATTAAAAACATTTCTTCACAAAAAGAAACCCCTTTAATTAAAGTAACAGATCTGAGTCATTATTTAGGACAAGATCAAAAAATAGAATGTCCTGAATTCACTCTTCTGCCTCAAAAAATCGTTGGATTAGTTGGTAAAAGTGGTGCAGGCAAAACAACTTTTCTTAGAATCCTTGCTAAAATCATTGAGCCTGATTCTGGATCTGTTTTTTGTTCAGAGTCTGTCACTTTTTGTACTCAGTCACCTTATTTTTTCAATACAACTGTTGAAAATAATATTCTTCCTAAAGTCATGAAAAACTCAAATACTTTAGATAAAGAAGAACTTTATTCTTTATTTGAAGAACTTCTTCTTGTGAAAACTCCCATGAGTTATTCTTTTATGCTTCAAAAAGAATTCTTTGGAGATAATCTTTCTCAAGGGGAACAAATCAGACTTTCTTTTATTAGAAGTCTTGTGTCCCAATCATCTATACTTCTTCTAGATGAACCTACGGCTCATCTAGATACAGAGTCTATTGATGCTTTCTGGAGATGTCTAACAAAATGGGTGAAAAGCTCTCCTTTCCACTCCTGTGTGGTTGTTTCTCATCGTTTAGAAGATATGCCTTTTTTTGATAAAATATATGAAATCCAAAATAGTCTACTTATCCCCCAAAGCTAAATTACTCTTTGGGCTTCAATCTTGGCTAAAGTCTCCCTTTGAAAAAAGGGGACCTATTTTTATCATTCTGTTTCCATTTCTCTTTTTATTATCTTGGCTTATCTATTTGATCCCTCAGATTTTAAAGAAACTTCGTTTTCCAAGAAAATCTTCTCAAAATTGTTATCTTTTAGGAATTGGAAATTTAGAATGGGGAGGAGGGGGAAAGTCTCCTTTTGTTCTATGGTTGTGTCGATACCAAGAAAAACTCTCTTCCGGAGGTATTTTATCTAGGGGTTACCCTTTAAATAATAAAGTAATTGCAAATCATGAATCTCACCCATTTTATCCTAACTCCCAAAGCATAGATCAGGATTTAAATGATGAAAATAAAGAGTTTTTTAGAAGTCTAAAAAAAACAATTGTCTTTCAGTTCCCTCGAAAAAAAGAAATTCTTAAAGAAACATTGCCTTCTTGGATCATTGTGGATGACGCTTGGCAAACCCATGGCCTGACTTGTGATGGATTTTTTCTGCTTTTAAATCCAGATCATCTTTTAAAAACTCCTGATTATGGTTTTCCCTTAGGGTATTATCGTAATACATTTGGGTTAAAATCTTTAGAAACTCAAATCAACAGAAACTCTTTAGTGGGAAGAATTTGGTCTAGGATCCCTCAGAAAGATTTGTCTCTTTTGAGTCAATTTAAAGATAAACTTTTAAAATGTTCTCAGAAGTATCATTTTAAACTCTCTTTAGATAAAGACTTTATTGTTACCTATAAACAAAAATATGTTTCATCTCTTGATCTTAAAGATGATATCTATGCATCACCTGATGTGAGTTTAGAATCAAAAGAACTGAGTTCTGCAGCTATTTTAACAGGTATTGCTAATCCTCATGCTTTTTTAAAGGGAATAGAAACAGACTTTCCTCAAAGCTCATTTACATTATATGCGTTAGAAGACCATGCTCCCCATGTGCCTTTAGAGTTTTTCGTACAAGAGCACTCTTCGATTATCATCACATCTAAAGATTACTTTAGATGGAATCATCTTCCTTTTTTCAAGGTCTTAGAGAAACGAACAAATATTTTCATTTCATTATTAAATATTGATGTGGTAGATTTGGAGGGTGAAATCATTACCCCTTCTCGTTTATTGTCTTCTTTACCCGGCTTTTCTATTAGCTGATTCAGCTTTTAAAAAAACTCTTTTGCCTAATGGATTAGTCGTTATCACTCATTCCCACAAATTAGGTCCAACGGCAGCTGTTGAAATTCGTTTAAATGCTGGAAGTAACCGTGAGACCTTGGGAGATAGTGGGAAAGCTCACTTCTTTGAACATATGCTTTTTAGGAAAGCTAAAGAGTATCCAGAGGGTGATTACGACTCTATTATGGCTAAGTATGGAGGTCATGCCAATGCTTATACTTCAACGGATACTGTAGATTATCATTCTGTCTTTCCTGTGTATGCTTTAGATGAAATTCTTGATCGAGAAAAAGCTCGTATGATCAGTCTTGATCTTCAAGAACCTTATTTTAGTGTGGAAAAAGGTGCTGTTCTTTCGGAAAGACGCATGCATGTGAATAATAGCCCTGTCAGCTCTGCTTTAGAATTTATTCATGCTTACTACTATATGGGAACACCTTATGAGTGGAATCCCATAGGTTTTGAAAAAGATATTGAATCTTTGAATATCCCTGGATTACAAAAGTTCTATGATACATATTATGTGCCTAATAATGCGATTATCGGAGTTTCTTCTCCGTTAACCCATAGTGAAATGTTAGCCAAAGTCAGAAACCGTTTTGAAAAGTGGGAATCTAAACCCTTACCCAATCTTCCTAAATTTGATTTACCCGTTCCTGGTAAAAAATTGATCTGCCAAGCTGATGTTAAAACACATACTTACTTACTCACGTACCCACTTTCCGGGTCTAGAATGAATGAAAAACTCTGTTATGAAAAGACAGTCCTGCTAGCTGTTTTTAATCATCTTTTAAATGATAGCCCTGAAGGATCGTGGAGAACTCGACTGACTCAAAATAATATTGCGATTGATTCCGGAGTCTATGCAAATAGAGAGAAAAGCCCTCTTCAAGAATTCAATGTTTATACTTTAACCACTAAGGAACAAAGTTTTGAAAAGTTTGAAGAGTATTGGAATCATACTCTTGAAGAAATCTTAAAAAGAGAACTCACTGATGATGTTAAAAATAATATCTTAACGGGTTACCTTTGGGATCAATCTCAAATCATGGAAAAACCTAGTCGTATTCTTTCAAGGCTGATTCAGGAAGAATATGATTACGGAAGACCTGATTTAGGAAATGAATTCCCTAAAACCTTAAAAAAACTGACCTCTCGGAGACTTAGACAATGGATAAAAACAACTTTTGTAGACTCAAAACCTACTTTATTTGGGGTGGAATCATCTGGGTCTCCCTGTTCGGGAACCTATCCCTTAAGGCAAAAGAATTAAGCAGTTTCCACGCTTATCTGCCTTTGCTAAATACAAATCTTCAATATCAATCTGTCAATGGAATAGAGACTTGGGAATTTCCCGGAGATTCTCCTTACTTTCATTGGATATTTCAATTTCCTTTTCAGACTTATTCATTTCCTAAGGAACACGCAAGTACGATTCAGACTGCTGTGGAAAGTTACTTCCACGGAGGGATTGGACCTTACACCTATGGTCAATGGTCTCAAGAACTGTATAAAACAGGTCTCAAAGTCAGCCTTTCTCTCAATGATAATGAAAACTTAGAACTGAGTATTAAAGGCCTTAAAAAAGATATTCCTTTAGGGATTAAAATCCTAGGGTATGTCCTCAATTCTGTAGATAAAATTAAAGCTGCAGATCTTGATTTATGGAAACGTAAAAACCTTCAAAACTATAAGCTTTTTATGAATATGGATGAAGTATCCAGTCAAATATCGTTAGTAAAGTGGCATTTAGATCAATTAACTTATGGAGAAGAGAGTTATTGGTCTGATAAGTTTAAAGGAACTTTTCCATCTGAAGTATCTAAAGTAAGTTTAGAGAATGTGATCTCTTTAAGAAAAAGATTCTTTTCAAGGGTTGGTGTGAAATTCTTTAGTGAAGGTTTATTAAGCACTGAGAACAAAAAAGAACTCATCAAAATATTAAACGATCTTTTACCTAAAAATTACCCTCTTATTTGGATGCCTAAAAAAAATAAGGAAACAGAATACGATGCTTTGATTCTTCACCATCCTGCAATGAAAGATCAAACGATTGTAGGTCTACAATACACTTTCCCTGTCCAGCATTTAAACATCCTCCAGAAAAAACTGTTTCAAATCGCTTTAGAAGTATTTTCATCCAGTGCAGGGGCAGTGGGAGATTCTCGTTTCTCTAAAGCAATGAGAAAAGATTCCGGGTTATCTTACTTTGCTCAAGCGAGATGCCATTTAGGAGCTAATGAGAACCAAAAAGTACTTTGTAGACTCTACTTTCAAAGTCCCACATCGGAGAGTCCTAGAGCTATTGGACTGGCTCAAGATGCCTGGAATACGTGGGTAGACAAAGGTATTACCGAGGAAGAAATGGAAAATGCTATCAGAACCTTAACGCATTCCTACTTCTCCTGGGAAAAAACTCTTTGGGAAAAAATAGCTCCTTTTATTGACTTTGCTCAGCGAAATAGAGTTTTAGGATCGACTTATGCTGGAGATGACATCTCTTTTTGGGATTCTTTAAAAGATCCTAAAGAGATTAATACTAATTTAAAAGAATTAGCTGATGATAGTCTCCCTACCGCCGTCCTTGTGGGAAACATTTCAGAGTCTTCTTTTGAAAAAACTTTTAAAAAAATTAAGACATTAGATATTCAATCTATTGAAACTGAGATTTTAGGAGATAATCCTTGACTCATTCTCAAAATTAATTATAAATACATAAAGTAAATTTAAATAATTAAAACAAAATAGAGGTCATATGGCAAGAACAGTCAAAACAAACGAAAATCTACGATTTCCTGAATCAGCTCAGCTATTTAGGTTTTGTTCTCAAATTTTACAGATCAAATCCGGGAAGCAAAAGATCTACGATCAAGAAGTTGGTGAGATCTTAAAATATAATCCTAGTGATTCAAGTCATTGGAAAAAAGGTAAGAAATCTGTTTCAAGTATCTATGCCCTTGATGCGCTTTCTCTTCACTTAGGTGTGCCTTTAACCATTATTCAAGGTATTTCTAGAGGAACTCTCACATTAGATGAAGCTCTATTTGACTACAATGAATTCGAAGAACACAGAAAACTCATTGAATCTGGTGTTTCTTTACAAGAACTCTACACAACCCGTGGTAAAGCTCTAGAAAAAATTGCTCAAACTTTCTTAAAAGCTTCTCAAATTGAGGCTTCACCTATTTATCTTCCTGAAGTTCTGTCTGCTTTCCCATTTATCCAAATGCAAGCATCTGATATTTCAGACAAAATAGCTAGAGCTATCCGTGTTAAACCTGGAACATATACCATTAAATACAAAAAAGGTGATTTAAGACCTCACATCAGAGTGGCTATTGCTAGAGAATTTGCTCGTATTCTTCTTTCTTTTGAAAGAGAAAGATTTGATCTACCCGAAAAAAACGATGCTGTTCTTTTCTATGAGATCACTTTCTTATCCAGTGCATTCCTCATTCCTCTAGATTTCATGAGAAATGAGCTTCGTAATCAAAGTACAGCAGCTGATGTGATTTCTTCTCTTTCAGAAACTTTCTGGGTGAATCCATTTACGACACAGCTCAGAATGGAACATCTTTTAAGAGAGTCTATAGAAGGATCTCAAACTGGATCTCTTGATAGTAAGAAATCTGTAGAATCTACAACTTCTCTTCATTCATAATTTATAATGGACGATAATACACCTGATATTGAAGAAGAATCCTCTGTTAAAGCTAAAGTCATTACCCGGAAAGATATCTTAGATATTCTAGGATCCACCCGTAATTTCTCTTATATGGATCTGAGGAAATCTAATTTTTCCCGTATGGACTTTGTAAACTGTAACTTTAGCAATGCGAATTTATCGTATGTGAATTTTAAAGACTGCAATCTCGAAAACTGTAATTTCTCTAATGCAAGTTTATGGAACGCTAATTTAGAAGGAGCTAATTTAACACGCTGTAATTTAGAAGATTCTGATTTAGATTATTCTAAACTTAAAGGAGCTTGTTTATTTAAAGCTAATATTAAAAGAGCAAGCCTTCCTACAGATCTGATCCCAAGAGATGAGATTCTGAAATCCATTGATGAAGGAACGAAGATCAATCGCTGATCTTTTCCAATTCAGACTCTTTATTTTAAATTTCCTGTTGGTTTTACAAAGCTACCTTCTATCAACTTTTTTTGAGCATCTGGGTTCTCTGCTAATATTTGAGCTATGTAATCAATGTGTTTATTTACATCTTCAGCCATTTCTGTTTCGGATTCGTATGTTTTGTTCTTATTAGAATACACTCTTTTTTGAATATCTTGTCTTCCCATTAGAAAACTATCCATTTCTTGCAATACAGCTTTTTCTAATAGTTGACTCTGATCTAAAGTCAGTGTCCCTCCATTATAATATTTAAAATGACGCATTACTCTATTCTTAAAAGTTGAATTCAATCTTTCTACAAGATCGTAAAACTGATGATTTATAAACCCATATCTACTTGCCCTTAAATTATTTTGAAAATTTGCTAGTTCAGTATCAATGTCTCCTGCAACCTTGTTGTATAAATAAATGATCACACGATCTTTCTCAAGAAGATTTCCTCTTACAATGATCTCATGATCTTTCTCAAGAAGATTTCCTCTTTCAAGGTCCTCAATGAAATCTAGGGAGTCCTTAGCATACTGTTGATAGCTTGCTATCAACCAAGGTGGGTATAAAGTAGTCATTTGATGCCACCAATCATGCATTGATATGGCTTTCACATTAATATCTACTAAAGGTAAACTGGCATCTTCTACAAATTTTTTCAGGTATTTTTTTACACTCCCTTTCCCGATAGATGGATAAAACTTAGTATAAAGTTTATACTCTGCGGGTAAATATTCATTTAAAAGTTCAGCCCGTCCTGTTAATTCAATAGTATTAGGCATCCAAATACCTTTTCCATCTATATTAAAACCGACATTCCGCACCCCAAAAATTCAAAAATAATTTGATTTTTTTGGATTTTTATAAGCAATTAAAACTAAAGATTTTTTTAAATTTTATCTTATTTATCAGAATCTAAAAACTATTCTTTATAAATATTTTATTGAAAAATATTT
>CANGWC010000028.1 GCA_947457515.1 Silvanigrellaceae bacterium | reverse complement strand
TCTTTAATATCAATATATTGAAAAATTTCTAAATGAGTCCTGTAGTCTCTAATAAAGTAACAAAAATTACGAATTTATTAGACTTATCCTTGTTTTGTAATAATAACTCAAATTTTCTTATGTTACTTTAAATTATTAGCCATCATCGTACCTTCAGTGATTTTTTCATTTAATAACAATAAGTTATATACATGTAGGGGGTGGTCGAGTAATTACAAGTAACGAATGACTAAATTCAAACAAGAGAGACTCTTTAGCTTGTTGAAAAAACACCCACCATGTATAAATCATTATGGATGAAATTCTATTAGCACTGTCTCAGAAAAGCTTTGAAGTCAGTCTTACCCAGGAGATCTATTCAGATTTTCGGAAGACCACCTTAAAAAGCAAAGGTTCTTTTTCTTTTATGCCTCCACAGTATTTTAAGTGGACTTTAGAATCTCAAAGAAACTATCAAAATGATGGCACTTGGATTTGGGAATCTTTCCCTGTGGGAGCGAGGACTTACGTTAAAAAACACTCTCCTAAAGAGATACAGTTAGGTTTCCTGAATTTAATTCAAGATCCTAAAACTCTTAAGAAAATGTATACTGTTAAGGCATCTCCTCAAGCCCTAGAAAAAAGCGATGCTTGTCCCATCAAACTTCCACAAGAGACTCCTCAATCTTCACAAGGCTTTTTTAGGTTAACCCCTGTAAATAAAGAAGAATCAGCAAAAGTTATGGTCTTTTCTCAGAATAAAGAGTATCCCCATTTTATTTATATTCTAGATAATACAGCGAATTGTACTTTGATATCTTTTGTAGACTTTAAGGTTAAGAAATGGAATAAAGAAAACTTTGCATTTAAAGTGACTCCCCAGATGATTATTGACGGGGCTCATGAAACTAGAGAGAATAGCAGAAAATAAATAAGTTTTTTAGATTAAATGAGAGATTTCAATATGGTATTTGGAACTGACGGAATTCGTGGACCGGCTAATGTAGGACTTTTAAGTAGAGATGGCTTAACACGCATATCTCAAGCCATCGCTATTTTCCTATATGGAAAATCTTCTCATCCCTCTATTATCATGGGAAGAGATACCCGGATCAGTGGGCATGATATAGAGAGTCAGCTGGCTAAAGAATTATCTGCCTTGGGAGTTGAAGTCTTTCTTTTAGGAGTCATGACAACTCCCGGTGTATCGTATTTCACTCAAAAATTAGGTGTTCATGCTGGGATCATGATTTCAGCCAGTCATAATCCTTATTATGATAATGGAATCAAGTTCTTTGATGAAAAAGGTCAGAAATTCTCTTTAGAATGGGAAAGTGAATTCGAAGAGATCCTAGAAAACATTGCAGACGCTGTTTTGCCTCTTCATAAAGAGACAGGAATACATGAGGTTTCCCATGTTTCTCAGGATTATATTCATTTTTTAGCTGAGTGTATCCCTCAATCATTAAGCGGAATACGTGTTGTTGTAGATTGTGCCAATGGCTCAGGCGCTGCTTTCTTCCCAGAGATCTTAAGGAATGCAGGGGTTCAAGTCACAACTCTTTACAGTGAGCCTAATGGAGTCAATATCAATCTCAATTGTGGAGCATTAGCCACTCAGACGTTACAAAAAGAAGTTGTCATGACCGGTGCCCATATGGGTATAGCTATAGATGGTGACGCAGATCGAGTGGTCTTTATAGATGGCGAGGGTTCTTTAATCGAAGGCGATCAGGCTTTAGGGTTATTTGCCCAATATCTACACTCAAAGAATAGTTTGAATCATCAAAGTTTTGTGACAACGATTATGAGTAACCTAGGCTTAGATCGATATATGTCTGAAAAAGGCATTCAAGTTGTCAGAGTGCCTGTAGGAGATAGACATGTTTTCCAGGAAATGAAAGCTAAAGATCTTATCCTAGGAGGAGAATCCTCTGGGCACTTTATCTTCTCTGAATACCTACCTTCCGGGGATGGAATTCTTTCAGCTCTTATGCTTCTTAAGATCTTCCAAGAGTATCAAGAGCCCCTTTCGAAGATCTGTAAGACATTTGAAAAGATCCCCCAAATCCATAAAAGTATTCCTGTAGCCATGAAGCCACCTCTTGAGAAAATGACAAAGTTTTGTCTGTCTTTAAAAGGATATGAAGAAGATCTGAGACATCAAGGAAGAGTTCTTTTTAGATTTAGTGGAACAGAGCCTATCGCTCGTATTACCGTTGAAGGAACAGATAAAGATAAAATAGAAGGTATCGCTAACGATCTTGAAAATACATTAAAACAAGAACTTTTATTAATGTCTCGTCAAGTTGTTTAATGGATCCACAAATCTTAGAAGAATTTGATTATATCCCTTACCCACAAGAAAAAAATCTCTTAGATCTTAAAGACAAAAACATTTCTCATATATTCATTGGATTTGAGAATCTCGATCACTATTTATTACAGTTTTTTATTGAGATCACTAGGGATATGGATATTCAATCCACACCCACTTTTGAATATGAAAAACATCTGAAAATGCATCATTCTTTATTAGAAGTGTTCCTTAAAACAGATGCTTCAAGCTTAGGAATTATTGTTTCCAGTCCTTTTAAGAATAAAGCATTAGAACTTTTCAAAATGTTACCTGAAAATTTTCGAAAATATGTTCTTGTTTTAAAGTAACATAAAATTATTTAGATCCACTTTCAACTTTACATTCTGGATTGCTATGAATGTTGTAATAATCGGTGAATTTTTTAATTCCAGCCCTACCTTCAATGTAGCCATGAGTTTTGACTTCCGTTGTGATCACTTTTTTGACATCCTGAAAAGCATTTTCAGATGTTAATGAAATTCTCTTGAGAATATTATCAGCAGCATTAGCATCCTTAACATCCATCAAAGATTTTATATAAGTCTCTACCTCTTTTTCTCCTTTTTTTAGAGCTTCTGCATACAGTTTTTGATGTGCAGGGTTATCTACATATTTTAAAAGAGTTTTGTCTTGGAGGACTTTCTCTGCAACTTGCCTTGAGAAAAGGATTTTGGCCGAGCCTAAAAGTCCATTTATAAGACTCAACCCAAAAGAACCTAAAGTCAGAACTTGGCTAGCTTGTGCGATAAAAGATAAGACATTTAAAGCATCCTGGGTGGGGCCAGGCAAAGAGTTATCTTTAATGCGATCAAGGTGTAATGCTAAGTAAGTTTGTCCAGCAAGAGCTGCTGTTTGTAGGGTGAGTGCCCCTAGAGCAACAAGGAGAGATGGGGCTTGTTTGGCTGATTGCTTGATGAATACAGTAGCAGCTTTTTGACCCAAGGTTTTTACAATTGTTTTTGAACCAGCTACGCCGACAGCTTTAGCTGCATTAATAGCACTGGATAAAGAGCCCACCCCTCCTGTTCCAAAGATCATGACAAGATCTAAAGCGGTTCCTCCCGCTAGAATAGAAGCTTTTTGAAACTGTTGGGCTTCCCACATATCTGAAAATCCAATAATATTAATAGCTTCTAATCCTGTAGGGATAACGCTCCATATTTTTCCAATAATTTTATTTTCGGCATAATCTCTTTGTTCCGCATTGAAATTCATACGAGCTGGAAGAGGAGCTGTAATCAAATAGGAACTTTCCCAGGAGTCATTACGAAAGTAAATACTCACAGTTTCAGGAAGGGGAACTTTAGATCTAAAAAGTGCAGATCTTTGAAAAACATTATTTACAGATAATCGATACATTTGGTAACGATCTCCATATGGTCCACCATCTCCTATAAAGAGTTCTAAATTAGAAACAACTTCTGGATTTTCTTCGGTGACAAGATAGTTACATGCAGATTTATCTGTTGTTTCTGGAGAGGTGCGGGAATTACTTTCTTCACATTTTAAAAATTGTAAAGAATCAGAAGAGTCATTTAAAGCTTTACGCATCTCATCTATCACTTTTGCGGCTGTGTCAGGTATCACAAAATCAGGATAATCAACTTTTTTAGGATCGGTTTCTGGAATTTGGGTAGAGGTACGAATTCCGACTTTACCTACATAAGCATTGCCATAGTTTTCTTCAGCTACCTTTACTAAACAATAGTTTTTAGGATCTTCTAGATAGGCTGGTTGAGTATCATTCGTAGATTCTACTTCAGAAGATAGAGATGAAACTTTAGGTTTAACTTTTAATGTGGGATTAACACAAGTTGGCAAGATGAGTAATGAAGCGTAAAGTAAAGGTTTTATAGACACAACTTTAATTATGGTAGGTTCAATGAAATATCTAATGGCATATTTTTTCTTAGTCATGGGGATCATATCCTTAGATCATTCCACAAAATGGCACAGCGAAAAAGCATTTATGGGTCAATATCATCCACAAGATGCATTAGCTTATGAAAGTACAGGTCATCGTGTTTTCCATATTGGTGGTGAAAGTTATTTAAATTTTCAAACAACATATGTTCGAAATCAAGGAGCTATTTGGGGGTTATTTTCAGATATGCCAGATCCTTGGAGAACATGGGTTTTTGACATGATCGCTCTGATTGTTTTGATTGTTGTGATTAGAATGTTTAGGAAGTCTCCTCCAGAAGATATCTTTTTTCGGATAGCTTTATGTTTTGTTTTAGGAGGAGGCTTAGGAAATATAGGCGATCGTATGAATTTAAAATATGTCATTGATTGGCTCCATTTCTCTTGGAGAGTCTTTGGATGGGAATATTCTTTCCCTGTATTTAATATTGCCGATGTATCCATTAATATAGGTATGATTATGCTTATGATACATCCTTTAATCACTAAAAAACCTGTGTGAACTTATTCAATCTATTCTTATTTTTTACCTTATTTATCCAAACACAAGGTTACGCTTTTAATCTTAAAGAATACTTTGAAGGACTTCCTCAAGAGAATCAATGGAATTGCGGACTGTCTCCTGCATGTAATAAATGGAAGAAAAAAAGAGCAAATTTAGAAGATTTTTTAGGCGCACCACTCAACCAAGCTCAAAGAGAAAAACTCAAAGAGATGTATTTTCTTTCCTTAGCTGAAGCGAAAATAGAAGAAGATAAAGTTACAAAAGAGATTGCAGAAGAAGATATTAATTCTTGGAAAGATCCCGATGAAGAGGAACCTCCAAGAGTTTCTTCTAAGTCTAAAAAAGCACCTAAGAAAACATCTAAAACTTTAAAACAACTAAGGTACTACTACAAAAAAAAGAAATGGTTAGAAGCTCAGACTCTTGCCACAAGTGTGATTAAAAAGAAACGAACTCAATGTAATATGGAATACAGTCTCAGTTTGTATCTCTTAGCAAGATACACTCGAGCAGAACTTCAAAGAGATCTTTTCTTTGAATACCAGAAAAAACTCGTAGAATCTCTTCCAAATAAATGCACACCTAAACAAATGGCAATGAAGCCTAAGGATTATTTTGAATTTAAAGCTGATGCTCATCTTTGGCTAGCAAGACTTTATTGGGAAAGAAACGAAAAAGAGAAAGCATTAAGGCACCATGAATCTTCTTATAACATCGTTAAAAAAAATCAAATCCCAACCTTATTTATAGAAAATTTTTGGTTCCGTGTTGTGAGTTTAGGTTATGAAAACCAGACTCCTCAAGAAAATCTCATGCTGATTGAAAAATTCTATAAAGAGTCTAAAAACAAATTTAACTTTACAGCTAAGGTTAAAGAGCGTCTTGAATTTCTTAGATACCATTATTCTGGGCTTCTCCAATTTCAAATGAAGAACTATACCAAAGCTATAGAAAATTTTAAGAAAACAGAATCTTATTCAACTCCTTCTAGTATTTACTGGCAAAGCAGATGTCTTAAAAATCTCAATCGAGGAGAAGAAGGACTCGAACTTTTGAAGAAGAGTATTCCAGAAGCAGGGATTCATTCTATCTATGATTTTTGGGGAGCTGAGCTTTATCATCAAGGCACACGATTAAGTCACAGTCATCCTATTCATGAAGGAGACACTAAGCAAAGAGAACTCTTTGAATATCCCGATAAAGATTTTATCATCTTCAAAAATCTGAAAGAATCTTCACCGGAGATGTCTTCTCAGTTAAGTGTGATCTTTATGTATGCAGCTATTTTCTGCACAGAGAGAATCAGTTTCACATCTTCAGGGATCCTCACAGATCTCTTCAAAAAAGATCTGAAAAAATACATTCCCAGAACAACAGAAGAAAGAAATTTCATTGCATGGGTTCAATATCGACTGGAAAATTACAATAAATCTTTAGCCATCATGGATACCGATCAAGGCAAACGCATCATCGATAGTCCATATTTGTTACAGTTACTCTATCCTAGAGCTTATGAGCCTTTATTAGTTTGGGTTCAAGACTATTGTCCCGTAGAGAAACCTTTCATCTGGGGTGTTATGAGGCAAGAAAGCCTTTACCAAGCAGAAGTTAGAAGTCCAGTAGGAGCCATAGGCTTAATGCAACTTATGCCAAGCACTGCCAAAAGAATCTTAGGAAATCCTCAACTACCTTCTCTAGAATTTAATCTTGGACTGCCTCAAACCAATATATTAGCAGGAACCTGTTACTTAGAAGAACTCCTTAAAAGATATGACACTAACTATTACTTTGCAGCAGCAGCTTATAATGCTGGAGAGTGGAGAGTCGATTCTTGGATCAAAAAACGATTTATCCAAAAAGATATGCCTCTCTTTGTGGAATGGATCCCTTTCACTGAAACAAAAGGCTATGTCCAGAAAGTTATGGCTAATACATTGAATATGCGGGAATAAATAAAGATAAATATAGAAATTTAAATTTATTTATTGATAAATTCTTATTTTAAAGCTATGAATAGGCTGTGAACTTTGTATCTTTGGCAATAAAAGCAAAATTAGCAGCAGTATCTGTTGCAGCACATCCAATGCCTCCTCCTCTTCAAAAACCAAAACCCATCATTCATGTCTCTAGTGAAGTTGTATCAGATAAATTAAATCTACTCAGAAAAGCCTTTAAAAAATACAGTCTTCTCTATCCAAAATCTATAAAAGCAGATAATTATGGTGGTAAACTTATCACTTTCATTCTTTCAGATAAAGCTGAAGAAATCTTAAAAGAGTTAGAAACAGCGACTGATGTAGATGTAGGCTGGAATGGTGCAACCATTCGATCTCGAATTAAAAAAATTTTAGATGAAACTTTAAAGAAAACGGACATCCCATCAATCATGTTAAGGGAAATCGAGATTGATTCAGAGACTTTACAAATTATCGGTACAATCACATTAGGAGATGAAGATATTGATTTAGATGACCATGACGAAGAGTTAATACCTGAACAGTCTAAACAACCTGAAGGCCAAATCCTTCAAAAACTCATAGAGTATCATGATCGATCCAAAAGACTATTAAATGGATCAGAAGCTGGTGAAATCTACAGCTTCATGCGAATTCCTCATTCAGAACATATTGTTAAGGCTTTAGGTTTTTCCAAAATAAGTTTTATGGATGATAGCTTTAAAGAAACAAGAGAAGATTCTGGAGTGTCCTTTGTTGCTCGTGTCTTTAAAAATCCAAATATAATAAATATTCAAAGACTCACTCAAAGTGCAATGATACCAGATATAGAATCACTGAGAGCTCGTATCATTGAAATCAATAAAAGGCTTAGGTCATTCCGAAAGAAAAAAGCAGCATCAGAAGATTACACATATGATTCAAACTATTACATAGCTTTAGATATTTACTCTTCTGGGAAACAAGTTGTGGGGGACAAATATATTCGTAATTTTGC
Organism: Silvanigrellaceae bacterium; assembly: GCA_947457515.1. GTDB lineage: Bacteria > Bdellovibrionota_B > Oligoflexia > Silvanigrellales > CANGWC01 > CANGWC01. Next base: position 6,968 of record CANGWC010000028.1, on the reverse strand, counting down.
AGAACGAAGGGCTCTACCTATTGCAGCCTTAGATCGACATCCTATTGTGGCTGAACATGATTATTCTGCTCATTTAAAAGAACTGCTAACCATAACACCCGAATTAGGAGAAGCTTTTCAGTCGCAGTCTCAAGATGTTATAAAGCTTATAGATTTTCTGAAAAGAAATTACCCAGGGGCATTAGATCCTTTGACAGGAGAACCTAAAGCCTTTGCTACAGGAGAGGATGCTATTGTTGCAGATTGTATCAACTCACTTCTGAATGGGATGGGAAGGGTACTAGATGCGGATCTTTTGAAAGTGACTCCCAAAACACCAAGGGAAGTCATCATTTTAAAGTCGATTGAAGTTTTAAAAGATGAGGTTAATGCTGAAATTCATAGTTTCATCGAGCTATCTTTTGGCGAAATAATGCATGCTTTCATAGGTGAAAAAGTCATGGATTTAGACAGTTTAATGTCAATAGATTTAGACTCTTATAATTCAACTCGTAGTGCTGTGATAGAAAAGATTAAGGAATCTTTTTATCAAGAGAATCCAGATCTTAAAGATAAGAAATACCTGCCTGAAGGAAAAATCTTTGTAGATTACTTTGTAGATGCCCAGAAACAAATTCAATATTTAAATGAATTCTTGAAAAATAATCCTTTGTAACTTTAAACTGGCCTTCTGGCATAAGGCTTAAAGTTCCACCCATCTCTATACTTCAGAAACGATTGAAGCCCCACCATAATCCCATTATCTGTACACAGATCAAAGGGAGCAAAACGAATGGGAAGATCGAGTTCTTTCATGATATCTCGAAGTCTTTGATTCTTAGCTACACCCCCGGCAATGACAATTTCTTTAAAGGGAAGAGTGCTAGAGTGAATGGCATGATCAAGAACTTGGTAGATGTGCTTAAATGAAGCTTCTTGAAAGTGCCAAGCAATTTTTTGATCAGAGATTTGAGAATCGACGAGTTTCTTAGCAGCTGTTTTAAGTCCACTGAAACTAAAATAAGTGGGACGATCTGTCACTTTAGGAATGGGAAGGATCAAAGCTTCAGGCTGATAATCTTTAGCCAGAGACTCTATTTTAGGTCCACCAGGATAAGCTAGTCCTAGAAGTTTAGCCACTTTATCGAATGCTTCACCACAAGCATCATCTACACTGTGACCTAAAAGCTCCCAGTGATCTAAGGAAGTCTTATACCCAAGGAAAGTATGACCTCCACTGATGGTTAAAGTTAATGCTGGGAATTCAGGAGTTTTAATAGGGATCCATTGATGCAGATCTTTAGATAAAGAGAATTCTTCTGGAAGAAATAAACCTGGAGCTAAATGAGAGTCTATATGGTCAATAGCATTTAAAGGGATATCTTTACTTAGAGCTAAACCTTGAGCATAAGCTATACCCACTAAAAGGCTTCCTAAAAGACCAGATCCATAACAGACGGCAATGCTGTGGATAGGCTCTTGAGGGAAAGACTTAAGAATAGCATTACCTACCTCAGCGATGAGAGAAGCATGTTCCCTGGCAGCGATCTCCGGGATCACTCCGCCATAAGGGATATGAACGCTTTCTTTAGTGATATTATGATAATCTAAGATACAGATTTCTTTAAGAATATTCTGATCAAAACGACCTTTAATTAAAGCAACGGAAGTATCATCACAAGATGATTCTATAGCAAAGACGGTTTTTTCCATGGGGAGAATTAATGAAACATTTTACGGATTGAGTTTTTGGAGTCTTTCGTTAGAAGCAATACCTTCTTTCTTAGAAGGGAAGTTTTTGAAGCATAAACTGTAGTAGTTCTTAGCACGAGTGAAATCTTTTAAGTAAATGTAACTATCTCCTAGAAGAAGATAGAATCTAGGAATTCTATCTGATGAAGGATAAAGCTCTTCATAATTTAAAAAATCTACAATACTTAAAGGATAGTTCTTACTTTGGAAATAAGCTTCTGCTCTGTATTGAAGAGCGATTTTGTGGAGTTCACTAGGTGCGGTGAAACTTTCGATTCCCTGCGTGGCTAATTCAATAAGTTCAGGAATTTTTTTGTCTTGGAGGAGTGTGGAGAGTCTCTTTTTCCAATCCTTTATGGGAAGAGTGCTGATGGTTGGAATGACTTGATAGTCTTTACCTTTATCAGCAAGTTCTAAAGTATGGATTTTCTTTTGAAGATCTTGAATGGCTTTCTCTAGGGAAGTTAATCTATCAGAGGTTAAGGTATCGCCCTCTTGAGAAGGTGGGGAAGCTTTATCTGCTTTTAGACTTTGTTTTTTGAAAGTCTCCATTTGGTCTTTAAGAATATCAACTTGGCGTTGAAATTCCTTTTTGCTTTCCACAAGAGAATTAGTCGTCTCTTTGGTAAACTGCCGGAATTCATCTTCCACTTGTTTAAAATTTTGATTCGTTTTTTCTGCCCAAGAGGGAGAAGAAACACAACTATTGATCGTAAAGGAGTTTAAGATCAACGCGACGGTTAAGATTTCGATTTTCATTGTTATTATTAGGGGCTATTGGCCGGGTATCAGCAAACCCAGCGGCGTAAATTGACTCCGGTGCAAAATCGTGGTTTTCGACAAAATAACGAACGACTCTAGCAGCACGGGAACTGCTGAGTTCCCAGTTAGTCATATCCCCCTTGTTAAAAGGAAGACTATCTGTATGTCCTTCTATTCGTATAATTTTATCAATTCCCTTAAGCGATTGTGCAACTCCATCCAATATGCTCTTAGCTTCTTTGTCAAGTTGATATTGGCCAGGTGCAAAAATATGACGTGCTAGAAGACTAATTCTAATTCCATCATGATCTTTTGTGACAAAAATAAAAGGTTTTTCATCTGTTGAAACTTTGCTCTTCATCTGTCCTAAAACAAGTTTATTGATATTAGCTTCAATTTTTTCTTTAGCAATAGACATAATCAGATCTCTATCTTGAGCTTCAACTCCAGATTGATTCAGACGGGTATTGCCTTTTACCTTCTCAAAAACACCTTCAATATTTGCATTACCGGAAGGTTGTCCGTTAGGACCGTCACTTTCTCCAGCTTCATATCCAAAAGCTTTACGTATAGAAGAAGAAACCTTAGCAAGTTTAGATTTTTCAACATTAGCAATACTGTAAAGCACTACAAATAATGCAAATAAAAGAGTCATCATGTCTGCAAAAGCTACAAGCCATCGTTCGTGATTTTCAAATTCAGGACATTTTTGTTTCTTTGCCACTAGTGGTGTCCAGCCATATTCTTAACTCGTTCAACGACAACTTTAGGAGATTGGTTCTGAGCTATTCCCATCAGACCTGATAAAGCAATATTTCTAAAAACCTTCTTATGATGGCACATTCTTTTGATTTTTTTACCTGCAGGAAGAGCGAATAAATTAGCTAAAGCAACTCCATAAATTGTTGCAATAAAAGCAGCTGCGATTCCAGGCCCAATTTCATCAGGGTTATCCAAGTTAGCCATAACAACCATAAGACCAAGCACAGCTCCTAGAATTCCCACTGTGGGAGAGAAAGCGCCGACATCTTCCCAAAATTTTGCACTGATCTCTTCTTCTTCATAAAGATGTTCAATTTCTCCTTCTAAAGTTTCTTGGATCACAGCAGGATCTGTATTATCCACAAGCATTCTTAAGCCTTTACTCAAGATGGGCTCCGCAACATTTTCAACTTCTTTTTCTAATGCTAGAAAACCGTCTTTTCTTGCTAAAGTAGATAATCTCTCTATATCGTGGATCAAACCTTCTATATCCATTTTAGGTCCGGTTAAGAATAATCCTAAAGCTTTGAATGCATTAATAAAGTCTGGAAGAGGATAAGCAGTCATAACAGCAGCAGTTGATCCTATTCCCACAATAATAAAAGCAGATAGACCCCAAAGATTTTTTAAGGGGACATGCTTTACCATAGCTGTTCCTAGAACAGCTCCTATCCCTAAAATTGGGCCAATAATACTTGTAATTTCCATTAATTGATTATAGGCGACATCTTGCTTGAGAGGTGCAGATAAAATTTGACGCTTCTTGAAGTTACAATGACTTAGATAGATTTGATCCTGTTTTCAAAAGAAAACTCTATTCATTACTTTTCTGAAAAGTATTTACCCAAAGGGATAGAGGCATCATCGCCAGTACGTATTTCATGTTCAAAATTTCTAATGATCGTTTGGATAAAGTTCAATACTCTACTGGACAGAAAATACCTCATTTCAGAATAAGAATGGGAATATAGACTTCTTAGATAATCTGACATGTTTTCTGAAAAAATAGGGTCTTTCAAGAGACTAGAAATAAAGAATGTATAAAATTTACTCTCTAATTCCGCATCTAAAGATGCGAGGTAGTTTAACAATTCTCTTTTTAATAGAAAATTAAAAGTATCACGATCTACAGGATTTGAATTATCGAGAATTCTTGTGTGTAAAAAAATATAAGCCAACATTTTAGATAACAACATTAAATTATCTTCAGACACTTCTTTTTTTAAGAGAGAATGAATGGAATCAAAATCACTAGAATATAATTTCATTATAAAGATTGACTTTTTTTGAGGTGCTTCAAGATGTCCTTCTATATGGGATTTAGAATGGTAATGTAACATGATGTCTTTATACAAATTTAAATAATCGCTAAAATCAAGAGTGGGATGAATTATTTCGGTTTCTAAAAACTTAGAAAGTTTGGGTCCAAGATCTATTGTATTTTTCATTTCTTTTGCAAGGAATTGCAAAAAATCTTTTCTCTGATCCCAACTTGAGTTATGAAAATATGTATACAGTCCAGTTTCTAAGCCCAAAGTATACGAGGATTCATTAAGATGAAAATCCGTATTTAAAAATACAAAGTTAATACGCTGAATCAAATCTTTCTGAGTTATGAAAAAAGATGAAATATCATTACGATGAAAATGAGCAAGAGTTTTGGGTTGAGCAAATGGATATTTAGACTCTTTGATATCATCTACGTGTATTGAAGTCTTTATTTGCTCTGATGGAATGATTAAAGAACGATAAATATCTAAATAAGTTAACGTAGGAATTTGAGGCGAATCAATTTCTAATTTTAAAAATTCAGTAAACGCAGTGTCTAATTTAATAGAAGTTAGCATTTCATAAGCTAAAGCACGATTTAATGAAATTATATCATTTTCGCTTAGTTTCTTTAGATAATCTTCAAAGTTAATGAGAAATCTATAACGGTAAAGAAGGTCGTACTTAGGATGAAGAAAATTTGTTGTTGCCCAAATCATCGGCTAAGACCCTGTAACTGAATAAATCATCCAAAACGCAGAGTTCCTCTAACTAAAATGCCCAGTTTTTTCACAAATCAAAATCAAGAATTATTTCGGGACATTATATTTCTAATATTTTTTGAGATTTCAATAAATTTTGTTTCCATATAAATGTTTCAAAGCATAGCTCTGCCATGATTTTTTTAGAAGCAACAATAAATTTTAAAGTAACATATTATTTTAATGTAAATTTCAAGAATAATGAAGTTTAGGTACTTTAAATTGCTCATCAATCAGATTACAAAATAATATTACTCTTTCATAACAATGATGAGAACATCTGAAAATAATGCCTCGAGCGGTTGTGATGACTATGACAGGTATATGAATGATTTTACTTCTGATAGCTTTTGAATAATGAACTTTGTTTTTACGGTCAGTATAACCCAAATGACGAAGAATATTATGTGCAAATGCTGCTATAATTCCATATGCTTTGTTTGCATTGAGCTTTAAACAAGGGAAATGTTTGAGATCCAAACCATTTTTAAGTTCACGAATGAAATTCTCTGCGTTACCTCTTTTTCTATAAAATAGAATGACTTCTTCTTCGGTCATGTCAGAGGTCTGGATGTTAGTAATCCATGAACAATAATCATAACTCTTGATTTTATGTATACAGCCTCCTACATTTATTTCAATTATTTTCTCTGCTCGTTGAATAATAGCTCTATTCCAAACATCAAAATCTTTAGTTTTATAGTATGTTGTCGCTATTTCACAATCTCGACCATCATGATATTTTAACTTCTCGCTTTTTTCCCATGCTGTGACTCGTTTTAAACAAGAACGTCGCATATTTCCTTTCAGTTTAATCGCATATGAAATATTGTGAGAATCACATAACTTCATGATAAATTTGTTACAGTATCCCGAATCAGCTCTTAAATATCTCTTCTTAAATCCTTGTATTCTTTGGAAAATAGCTTCTAGACACTCTAGAGATCCTTCACTGGTGTAGGTATTCCCTGCTCTGACTTCCATCCAATATTGATAGCCGTATTGATCAAATACTCCTAAACTTGATAGCCCCCAATTGTTGTCATAATCATATCCTAAACCCTCCATTTTTTTGCCATGCTGAATATGTATTGTCGAATCTATATCTAAAATAATTTCGTTTTTTGATAGACAACAAGCTTTTCTAGATTCTAAAGCTATATCTATGAGCTTATGATTGAGATTTTTAATCTGTTCTGTATCAAATCCTCTCAGAAAATCTCCATATGTTTGAGCGGCATTTACGTGCTTTACGACTTTTAAAAATCCTTCATCGTATTTTAAATTCTCGATGTCTTCTAAACACTCTCCTCCCACTATAAAGCTTAGAACCATTGTCCTGAATTTATCACCTTCAGAAGTCCCTCTTTTTCTTTTAAGTTTTGGTAAATATGGAGTTATTTTTTCTTCGATATCCAGCTTTTTCAAGATTTTATGAGCTATGGGCAGCCCTCCTATTGGACTTAGGACTTTCCCTGTTTCCTCAAATTTGATATCCATATAATGGCCTTTTTGTATTTTTTTTGTTTAGAAAAATCAGTATATTAAAGGCCTCTCTTTTTTTCTAGTCACATGTCTTTGTTTTTTATTAGTTTATCTGGATTGATGGCTTACTTAATTCTTGATTCTATATATTTATCAATAAGATATTATTGATTCTTAATTTTTAGCCGATGATTAGGG
>CANGWC010000027.1 GCA_947457515.1 Silvanigrellaceae bacterium | reverse complement strand
TTTTAATGAACTATTTTTTAAGCTTATTTTTAAAGAATAACTTAATTTTGTTCTATTTGATTTTAGATTTTAAGTAACTAAAAAACAATAGAATTTGCGATCACAATATTTGCTTTAAGTCAAAAAAAATTTTCATGAGGTGGCCCTGTCTCCCCCCCACTTATCAATTTCTCAGAAAATTTCTCCAAGAGTTTGTAAATGAAAGACTCCCTGATGCACTTTTAGGGCTGACCGATGATGTTATCTCTATTCTCTTAAATACAGACATTAAAACCATCATGGAAGCTCTAGCTAAACAAGGAAAAGAAGATGCTATTATCTATTTCTACGAAAACTTTCTTTCAGCCTATGATGAAGACATCAGAAAACAATTAGGAGTTTACTACACACCTAATCCTGTAGTGGATTATATGGTGAGGTCAATTGATGAGATCTTACAAACCAAATTTGGACGTAAAAAAGGCTTAGCCGACGAAAAAACTCTTATCCTAGATCCTGCCTTAGGAACAGGAAGTTACCTTAAAAAAGTCATTGAAGAGATCAAAAAGAAGATCCCGGATAACAAATGGAATGATTATGTTTCCGATAGTCTTTTAAATCGAATCTTTGGCTTTGAAGTGTTAATGGCACCGTATGCCATCGCTCATCTAAAGCTTGGATTACAATTAGAAAGCACCGAGTATAAATTCAAAAAAGATCATGGATTAGGTGTTTATTTAACAAATACTCTAGAAGAAACTGCTCAAAAATCAGAAGAAGTTTCTCTTAAATTCTTAAAAGATGAAGCCAGTGGTGCTTTTAAGATTAAAAGAACACAGCCAATTATGGTTGTAATTGGGAATCCTCCCTATTCAGTAACATCCCAAAATGATGGTAATTGGATAAGAAAGTTAATGCGTGGTACTGATACCATATCTAACAAAGCCACACATAACTATTTCGAATGCCAAGGGGCTCCACTAGCAGAAAGAAATGCCAATTCTCTTAACGATGATTATGTAAAATTTATGAGATTTGCTCAATGAAGAATTGAGCAAACGGGTCATGGTATTATGGCTTTCATCACAAATAATGGATATTTAGATAATCCTACATTCAGAGGAATGCGGGAATCTCTCATTGAAGATTTTGATGAAATCTATTTATTAGATCTTCATGGAAGCTCTCGAAAAAAAGAAACTGCTCCTGATGGCTCAAAAGATGAAAATGTCTTTAATATTCAAACAGGAGTTAGCATCTGTTTCCTTATTAGAAATGAGAATTCAAACGCAAAGCTAAAAAGAAATGCGAAAGTTTGTAAGTTTGATCTTTATGGTAAAAAAGAAGAAAAATATGATTGGTTAGATAGCAATAGTATTTGCAATACAAAGTTTAAAGAAATAAAAATAATAGGCCCTCACTACTCATATTTAAAGCAAAATAATACAGTATTTAGAGAGTATGAAAAAGGATTCTCAATTAATGCAATATTTCCATTAAATTCAAATGGTATAGAAACAGCCAGAGACAGTCTATGTATCCAATTTTCTTCAGAAGTAATGTGGAATACAATTAAATTATTCTCATTATTGGACGAGTCTGAGGCTAGGGAAAAATTTGAATTAAGTAAAGATGGACGAGACTGGAAAATATCTTGGGCTCAAAAAGATATAGTTAAGCAAAGTACTTCTAAAAAAAATATTAAACCTATCTTATATAGACCTTTTGATATACGTCATACTTATTTTACAGGAACGGATAGAGGTTTTTTGAAATGTCCTCGTACTAACGTAATGTCTCATATGCTTTCTGTTAAAGATAATATCGCTTTAACTATTGGAAGAGCCGGAATAGCTGTTGATGTTAAAAACTGGAATCTAATAAGTTGTACTGATAAAATAGTTGATAAAAACTTTTTTAGGAGAGGAGGTAGTCAAGTACTTCCTCTTTATCTAACTAATGGAAAATTAAACCTTTCCTCACAAATTCAAGAACTACTATGTCGTATGTACAATCAACCCATAGAATCACTCGCTCGTCCTTTTCTGAATTATATCTATGCTATACTCCATACTCATACCTTTCGCTCACGTTATAGAGAGTTTCTTAACCAAGATTTCCCCAAAGTTCAAATCACACCCGATAAGAAACTCTTCTTCCAATTGGCTAAACTCGGTCAGGAACTCATAGACCTTCACTTACTTAAAATCGATGGATTAGAAGAAGGCAAAACTCAATTTAAAGATGAGGGACTACTCAAGAATACTTCTAAAATAGTCAGTAAAGTTAACTATGATTCAAAATCACAGAAGGTGTTTATTAACGAAAATCATTGCTTTTCAAATGTAGACGAAGAGACATTCCAATTCCAAATAGGTGGGTATCAAGTCCTTCACAAATGGCTTAAAGATCGTAAAGGTAGAGAACTCACCTCTGAAGACATCTCCCACTACCTAAAAGTAGTCGAGTCTTTAAAAAGAACCCAAAAACTCATGCTTAAAATAGATGATGTTATTTTGAAAGCAGGCGGCTGGCCTCTTGTCAGAGAAGAACTCAAAAAAGCAGCTTAAGAGACGCTATCTTCTCTTTTCAACGGCTGTCTTTTTTCCTTTATGGATCATTTTTCATGAAAAATTTATATTTTCATATTCTAATTATTCAATACTCTAGAATTGTTAGAGCTTTTTTGTTTTTTATAAGCTTCAAGGATCCTAAGTTTTTTATTTTTCTAAAGTTTTATTTTTTTTTTTTCGATAATTTAAAAAAAGGTTCTCTATGAACAAATTCAAAAGTTCAATGCTTATAATTATCATGGTATTGCTATTAGGATGTTCCCTAATACAGAAAAAAGAATCAGTGGATGAATCTGGCAGCTCTTCTTCTATAAAAGCTTTATCTCCACGATACTTGCTTACAAAATATATCAGAGAAAATGATCCTGTAAATCCTTTGAAAAAAGTTCTATCTTATGAAAGACAATATGATTTTCTCTTAGATTCCGATGTAGGGAAACTCAAACAAATATATAGTAAACATCCTGAGTTCAGACTCGACTCTTTAACTCCACAAGAAACTTCAGATCTTGTTTACTTTACAAAAAGCATGACCCCCCAGGATCAGAGATACTACTTCACGAAATATAAAAATATAAAACCTCAAAATATAAATTCAGCGGTAACCCTTGAGTTCGCATCAAGAGTTCAAAAAAATTACGGAGACAATGTAAACTACTTAACATTTAGTTACTTTGAAAAGACTCATGATACTGAAGGTAAGTTCGCAAATATTAAGAGTACTTTCGCAGATATTCATTTACCTGGGATCAAGCAGGAAAGTAAAGAATTCTACATTGCTCTAGCTAATATGGAATTGTTACAATTCGTACAATACTCTTATAGATTTAGCCATGATGAGTTTATTCTAACCAATAAATCACTAGAATCTGCTTTTAAACAACAGTATAAAAAAAGCAGAGATGATCTAATAAAAAACATAAAGAAATATCTTGATTACGATCCTAAATGGCTAACAAAAATAGAGACTGAGCTTAATCTTATCTAAAAAACTCAAAAAAGCAGCTTAAGAAACGCTATCTTCTCTTTTCAACGGCTGTCTTTTCTCGATCTGTTCTAAACACTGAATAGATATCTCACACATGGCATAAAGAGGTAACGCTACGATCACCAAAGCTGTCACATCAGGAGGTGCTATTAAGAGCCCTACAATAAAACTTCCTAGAAAGAGTATCTTCCTATGAGACTTCATTTGTTTGGCTGTAATCACCCTGGCAAGACCTAGAACAGAGATAATAATGGGTACCTGAAAGATCCCTCCAAAACACAAAAGCATAATGATCAGAGTGTGGAAATAATTAGAATAGGTGATCTGAATATGAGCGTAATCTTTTGCCCATTCAAAAGTGCTTTTGAGCATAAAGGGAACCACATAGAAAAAAGAAAATGCAATCCCTAAATAGAAAAGAATCAAGCTAAAGAAGAGAATAGGTTTTAAGATCTTTTTTTCATGATCATATAAGCCCGGTGCAATAAACTTCCAGATCTCAATCAAAAGAATGGGAAATGCTATAAATAAACTGCTAATGAAACAGACTTTCATATTCATCATAATGACTTCAAAGACATCTAGACTGATCAGTTCTTCCACTCCTGTTTGATTCAAAGGAAATTTAAGAAATCCTAAAAGAGGTTTCATAAACCCCATAGCAATAAAGAATCCTAGAATTAACCAGATCAATGCTCTCACAGCATGTTTACGAAGATCTTGAATATGTTCTAAAAAAGGCATTTCTTTCATAAGGATCCTACTTTGTTTCCATCCAATTATTACCCCAACCAACATTGATCTTTAAAGGAACATCTAAAGAGAAAGCATTTTCTAAGGCTTCATAGATCAGTGCTTCTACTTCTTTTTGATGATCTTTAGGGACCTCTATGAGAAGTTCATCATGTACCTGAATGACCATTTTAACCCTTATAGGAAGTTTCTCTAATGCATCAAAAAGCCTGAGCATGCCAAGCTTCATGATATCCGCTGCTGAACCCTGTATCGGAGAATTGATGGCCGCATTCTCATCCCCATCCTTTAATTGACGATGTCTTCCTAAAAGAGTTGTCACGATTTTGTCTTCAATGGCTCTTTGATCTTCAATGAATTCTTTAATTTTAGGAAAATTCAAAAAATACTTATCAATAAAAGACTTAGCTTCTCCATAAGAAATTTCTAATACCTTAGATAACCTATATGGTCCCATCCCATAGACAATCCCAAAATTAATAGCTTTTGCTTGATTTCTTTCACCGGGAGTCACGTCTTCTAAAGGCTTATGGAAGATCTTAGCAGCCGTCTCTTGATGAATATCTCTATTATGATTGAAAGCATCTTTCATAGAAAGATCCTGAGTCACATGGGCAAGAATTCGAAGTTCGATCTGGGAATAATCTGCAGAGCAGATCAGAATATCCGGAGATGATGCACAAAATGCCTTACGAATTTCTTTTCCTAAAGAAGTCCGGGTGGGAATATTCTGAAGATTAGGATCAGAACTAGAGAGTCTTCCCGTTCCTGTTCCTGTTTGATGAAATCTTGCATGAACTCTTCCCGTTTGAGGATTGATCATCTGAGGAAGTTTTAACGTATAGGTATTGAGTATTTTAGAGATCTCTCTAAATTCTAAAACTTTCTTCACACAGGGATGAGTATCAAATTGTTGTAAGACACTGGCACTGGTTTTAAAGCCTAAACTGGTTTTAGGGACTTTAATAGATGGAGTCGTAAGATCTTGGATCTTCATTTTCTCAAAAAGCATTTTACCCAGTTGTGCAGGACTCCCAATATTAAAAGGCTCTCCCACCATTTCAATGATTTCTTCTTCCACCTTTTGAAGTTTGATTTTAAGATCTTTAGATAGGTCTTTAAGATAATCTGAATCGATATAAGTCCCCGTTCTTTCCATATCCACTAAGACTTTGAGAAAAGGCATTTCTAAGTCCCAAAATAAAGAATTCATCTTATCTTTATATCGATTCCATAATCTTAAGGTCGCATCTGCATCTTCACAGGCATATTCTTTTAAAGTCTCCACCGGGATATGAGCAATTGTTCTATCTTTACCTTCAAAAAGAGACTCAAAAGGAATCTTCTCTAATCGAAATTCTTGTAAACACAATTTATCTAAAGAGTAACTGAGTTTATCCGGATCTATGATCCAAGCAGCCACCATAGAACATGCAAACTTTGATTTGCCAATATCAATACCAAGATTAAGTAACATCTGAATATCAAACTTAAGGTTATGAGCAACTGCTATTGCTTTTCTTTGGCTAAATACACTCTCCAGGAAAACTTTCAGCTCTTCTGTCAAAGGATCAAGTGAGATAAAATAAGCCTCTCCCTCTCCTAACGAAAACGTCACAGCTATAGGTTTATCACTGATAATATCTAGCCCTGTGGTTTCTGTATCAAAAGAGAAAGCTTCTAAATTTGGATCTGTTAACTTATCCAGTAATATTTTGAGATCTTCTTTTGTCTCAATGAGTTTATAATCTCTTTTACCCCAAGAAGCTGAAGGTGGAGTATTAGAGACTTTTCCTAGGAAAGATTGCATTCCTAATGATTTCAGAGCTTCTGCAAATTCAAATTTTAAAAGAGGGTTTCCTAAATACTCATGAGTATGATTTTGGAATGTAGAGATTTCTTTATGAATGAGAACAAGTTTTAAGGAGATGAAAGCTTTATCTCGATTTTCTTCTAAAAGCTTTCGAACTCTTATCGGTTCAATGGATTCAATTTGATGATAAATATTATCAAGAGATCCGTATTCTTTAATCAGCTTTTGAGCAGCTTTAGGTCCTATTCCAGGAACTCCGGGAACTCCATCGGAAGCATCTCCTTGGAGGGCTAGAATATCGATCACTTGATGGGGAGGCACTCCAAAATACTCTTCCACCTCTGGTTCTTTAATCAAAACATAATTGTCTTTAACTTTTAAAGATAGAATAGAAACAGAAGAATCTACTAGCTGCATAAAGTCTTTATCGGAACTGAGGATTACAGAATCTATGGATTTTTGAGAATAGAGATGACATAGGGTGCCAATAATATCATCTGCTTCAAATCCAGGAACTTTCTCCTGAGGGATCTGAGCCAGGGTCAGAAGTTCTTGGATCTTAAAAATCTGAGGAATGATATCTGGTGGTGGAACTTTTCGATGAGATTTATAATCAGGGTACATTTCATGACGAAATGTTTTCTCTTTACTATCCCATGCCACACAAACATAGTCATATTGATCCTCAGATAAAACCTTAAAAAGAACATTTAAGAATCCATAAATGGCTCCTGTGGGTTCTCCCAATGGACTCGTAAGCTGAGCCCGACTCATGGCATAATAAGAACGAAAGAGTAGTCCCATGCCATCAATACAAAGTAATTTCATAACCTATCCTTTTGAAAAATGGTTCCAACAGAAAACACCTGAAGAAAAAGCAGGTGTTTTTCTGTGGCCTAGCTTACAAGGTCCTACCTTACTTCCCGAAGAAGAGAAACTTTTGGAAAAATATAAGCCTTTATGTCTTACCTTATTTAAAAGAAATTTATCTTCTCTGAAGGATGCTCAGGATCTGATTTTTCAGATCAAAAAGATTGTACCAGAAATTAAAATAGCCATTGATGAAGAAGGGGGAAGAGTTTCTAGACTACCTTTGCCTTTTCCTGCAACTCTTAGTGCAGAGAAAATTTCATCTATTGAACCTTTAGAACTGGCCTTAAAGACTTTAGAAGATCAGCTTCTTCTTCAGATCTCAGTGGCTAAATTATTAGGAGTTGAAATCTTCTGGGCTCCTGTAGCAGATCTGGATATCCATCCTTCTAATCCCGGGATCAAATCCAGATGCTATGGGCAGACTTATGAAAAGGCTCTTCCTTTTTTATTGAAGATTTTTAGAACTCTTAATAAAGAAGGTATTCTATCTTGTGCAAAGCATTTTCCTGGACATGGAAATACCAATAATGATCCTCATCATATGTTAGCTACGAGTTTAACTAAAGATTTTACAGAAGAGTGGAAACCCTTTAGAGCTCTTTTTAAAGAGAAAATTCCTTTTTGTATGGTGGGTCATATGATCTGTCCAGGGTTAAATTCCGAGATCCCGGCCACTTTAGATCCTCATATCTTAAGTCTTTTAAGAAACGATCTGGGTTTTGAAGGGATCATCTCATCGGATGATCTGAGAATGTCTGGAATCCGAAAAGATCCTCATGTTCCTTTAGGAGAGATCGCTTGGAACGTTCTTCAAAGTGGTTGTGACATCCTTCTAAGTTGTCACAGCATTATAGAAGAAGAAGAGATTTACAGTTGGTTACTGAATCAAGATCTGGATATTTTGAAAGAGAAAGCTCAAAGAATTCATTCATCAATGATATGTAAAATATAACGTCTATTCAGTTTTGTAGAGGCACAATTCAAAATGGTTCTGATAGCATTGGCTGTCCTGCCACTTCGACCAATAATCTTACCAATATCATCTTTAGCAACTTTTAATTCGATGACATTAGTTTGATTACCAGTCAGTTCTGTTACCTCGACTTGATCAGGATAGTCCACGAGAGTATGTGTTATATACTGTATGAGTTCTTTCATGGATTCCGTTCCGTCGACCATACAACCTCCTGTTTATTTTTATTATAACCAAAATCTTAAGTTTATCACAACAAAACACGATAACCTTATTAAATTGTATTCACTGAGATAAGTCATGTCTACTTATCTCCTTAAATAAGAAGATATTGAGTTGAGTTATGGAGTTAAAAAATGGACTTACCCTGTACTCTATAAGCTATTCTAAAGGTCTTGTTTCCTTACATCAGATAGATGGAATCAAAAAAATTCTTGAAATTACAAACGGTTACTTTAAAATACTCGAAAACCAACAAATTGGAATTTTTGCCAAAGAATCATCACTGCCAGAACTTCAACACTTAGCTCAGGAACAAGACTTTCAAATTCAACCTTTCCATCAAGGTGGCTTAAAAGTCTGCATAGGGGGACTCTGTCCTTATTCTAAACAGAAAGCTTTAGAAGACACCTTAGAATGGGAACCTCTTGATTTAACAGCTTCTATTAATGGCTGTGAAAAGCAATGTTCTCGAAGTTATACAGATAAAGTTTGGTGTATTGGTACCGAAACAGGATATGATGTTTATAATCAAGGTACTTTAATAGAATCAGGTGTAAGCCCTGCAGAATTAAAGTCTAAACTTCAAAGCATCCCTTTAAATCAAGATTCTCCAGAGGGAACTATGACTGAATCCAACAAAGACATTCAAGAATCCCCAGCAGAAAGTGAACTTTCCCTTTCTTCTTTAGAGAATCTTTCCGAAGTTAAAGAAACTGAATCTGTTACAGATCCTCTAAATTCTATAGAAACTGATCCTCTTGCAGAATCTTTAGCATCTCCTGAACTCCCTAAAGAATCTCTAGATTCTATTGAAACTTCTGAGGGATCTTTAGATTCTATTGAAACTTCTGAGGGATCTTTAGATTCTTCTTTATCAACTGAATCTCTTATCACCCCTGAAAAAGAAGAAAATCTGATTCCTGAAATAAAAGAAGAACCTTCTTTAGTTGCTGAAGTTAAATCCACTCCCTCTCAACAAAACACTTCTGAAATGGTTGAAACACAGGGAACAGAAGCTGATCTTCCTAGAGTCTTAGATTCTTTCAATCAAGAATACCCTAATGGACATCAAGAGAAACTGGCTTCTATCACTCCTATTAA
The DNA here is from genome assembly GCA_947457515.1 of Silvanigrellaceae bacterium. Taxonomy (GTDB): domain Bacteria; phylum Bdellovibrionota_B; class Oligoflexia; order Silvanigrellales; family CANGWC01; genus CANGWC01. The sequence continues at coordinate 6,252 of CANGWC010000027.1, read as the reverse complement.
TGAGGACCTTTATGAAATCCCTTTAGATGATTTAAGCCCTTCTCCTATAGAAAGTCCTAAAACAGAAGAATTTGTGACCCTGATGTGGGAAGAGGATTCATTATTTCTCATTAAAGGAAATATGAAATTAGCCATTGTTCTTCACAGTGCGGAGAAAATCACCATTGATGGTCCTGATGGAGCCTTTACTGTAGAGAATGAAGATGACTCTTTAAGAGTCCAAATGGGTGGCTTTACGGTGAGAAGAGAGAAAGTGGCCTAAGAGCTTAATGATTCCTGGAAGGAAAGATAAGAAAATAATTAGAGCGATCACCCAGTGGAAGTATTCCTGGATTTGAGGGAATTGTTTTCCAAAGAAGTACCCAACGCCTGTAAGGCTTGTAACCCAAACGATAGCACCTATCACATTATACGAAAGAAACGTGAGATAATGCATTCTAGCTATTCCTGCTGTCATAGGAGCAAAAGTTCTCACTGCAGGAAGGAATCTTGAGAGTACAATGGTTTTCTTTCCATATTTCTCATAGAAGGCTTGAGTCGCTAATAGATACTTCTTTTTAAAGTACCAGGAGTCTTTTCTTTCATAGAGAACATTCCCAAAGGAATATCCTATTTTATAACCCACATTATCTCCAATAATCGCTGCAGCGATTAAAGTGATTATCAGAATAAAAATATTCATATCCACAATGGTAGCGGTCATGAAACCCGCTGCAAAAAGAAGAGAATCTCCGGGAAGGAACACTCCAAAAGGAACACTTGTCTCTAAAAAAATAATAATAAAAAGACCAACATATCCAGCTACTGCAACAAGATCTTGTGGATTTTGAAAGTAATGGAGAAGCTTTGAAAACACTTCTGGATCTTTAAAGAAATCTAAGATTCCTTCAATACTAGAAAACAAGTCCTATTCCCCCAAATCCAAATACATTATTAATTCCTACGGTTAACAGACCCTGCTGATTTTGAGCTTGATTAAAGAAATCGTAATAACCACCTAAGGTTAACACAAAATAGTCTAACCTTAAATCCATAATAAGCCCAGTTGTTAAATATTGATAGGAGAAGGCTCGTTTTAAGACAGGTTTACTAGCGACATATTGAGAAGTGATTCCATTGGAATTCACTCCATAGAATCCTTCTGCTGTGATTTTAAATGATGGGATGAAAGACATTTCTTGTCTGATTCCAATGAGACTTGCCATATTGGTAATGAGGTGATCAACACTGAGTCCATAAAGAGGAGAAGCAATGACTGTTCCTTTAGCGGAAAGGGCATTATGGAGCAGATCTTGAGTTTGATAAGGACTCCAGATCAGAGTTGTGGCCATACGATCGTCCCAATAAGGAAACCTAAAGTGGACATCCACTTGCATGGTTGTGATGGATGAATCCTGTGTTCCTACTGCTCCGCTTGTAGCAGCAGGAGTCGTGGTAGCTCCGGCAGTGGCGGGAGCATCTGCACTGATCTGAATTCCTGGAGCAATGGTATAACGGTATCTAAAACCGACTCCTAAGATCTTTCCCCAATAGCTTTTAGTGGCAAAGACGAGAGGGAAGAGTTCTATCAAACCTTCTCCTCCAAAGAAGTAGAAAGGTGCTGTAGCATCTGCGGGAGGTGAAATATAAAGATTGGTTTGAAAGACAGCTTGTGCTCCGGGACGAAGAGCCACATAAAGACCTTGTGAAGGGTAAAGGACTTGGGAACCTACCTTATTGGGTCTCATGTTTTCGTTAGCTAAGACCACTCGAAGTCCCTTAAGAGGACGAGCACAATGTGTCCTTCCCTTAACGATCTTAGCAATGGCTGCACCTTGGCTACTGACTTTCACAACCTTAGCCATGGCAAGTTTTCTTTCACCTCTTAAGATCAGAATTTCATCTCCACGACTCACTGTAAGTCCTGTCACTTTAATAGCACAGCCCCGAGAAGCGGTTACCATCCCATCATCTGCATTTAATACAGTAGAAAATAAAATTAAGGTAAAGAAGAAGAGGTTTCTAAAAAGTCCCATAGCACTCCCATAGTATAATGATTCCAGTATTGAGAAAGGATGTGAATTTTACCTACAAAGGTGAAAGGAGTTTGACTCATGATCTCAGGGCGCCAACTAACTTCCAAATCTCCAGATAAAACTCCTGTCATGAGTCTACCTAAAGATCCCCCTAAAAGAACCTGCACTTGTCCTAAATTTGCAAATTCTCCATCAAAAGATCCCTGTAAAAGAACATCAACTAAGGAAAGATCCTTAAGAACTCGTATGGTTTGAACCTGACCATAGGATACATAAGGTTTCAGACCTAAGCTTAAATTTCCAATAGATGATTTATTTAAAGGAGCGTAAACATAAAGTTCTACATCCGTTTGATATCCAGTCACATCATTTCCTAAATACCAATAAACATTCAGATCTGGTCTCACTCTCCAGTCTTGGTAAGGCAGAGGAATTGTAGTGATAATAGAAGCATGATTAAAAAGAGTCGAAGTTAAACCACTGTACCGACTTCCCAGATCTGTTTCTAAAGTACCAAAATCTAAAGAAATACCTAAACTCCAAACATAATCTTTTGATTTTTCATTATAGGGTTTTTGAACTTTAGGAGGAATGGGTTGTTTATAAGGAATCAGATTATCTTGTTTTTTATCATACAAACCAATTTCAGTATTAGCCCCTTTTAAAGAATCTCTAGGAACTTCTACAGACTCTTTGAGATTCTCTTTAGGGGAATAAAGCTGTGCTCCTGGCCACAAGACAGGGTCTTTAGATAAAGGAACTGTCACTCCTACTGTAACGGGATGAGAATCTGTTGGCCAAGGAAGATTATCCTGGAGAGGTTCTAAAACAACTAATGATGCGTTATGAGGTATTTTCTCTAAAGATTTCACTTCAAAGGTATTAAAAAGATTTTGCTCTTGGTACTGAATCACTTCAGCAATGCAGTAATCTTTTTGGGCATCGATGATCTTTGCCTGTAAAATAGGAAGGGAGTCAAGATTTAAAATTTCTCCGGATTGAGGGTGCGTTTTTGTGATTTTTAAAACCCCCACAGTGATCAATTCATTGAGATGAAATCCTGATTCTTTCCCTGGGGAAATCACAATATTAGGTAACTGCCAATGACTGACAATAGCTTTATGTTTGAGATGATTTCTTAGAATACCTATTAAAACATCAAAAGCTTCTGTGACTTCCTGAAATTCTGGATCAGGTTTTAAGATACTCTCATCCCTAAAATCTCCAGAAGAAGATTTAAAGATCTGAGAAATCTTTGTGTATTCATCTTGAAGATCAATTTTAAGATCAAGAGAACCGTCTTGTGTTCCATCCTCAACAACTGAAAATCGATTTGTTTTCTCGATTATTTTCTGATATTCAAAAAATAATTTTTCCTGTAAGCTTTTGAGAGGTAAAGGGAGTCCTAAGATACCTTTAGGTATGGTATCTTCAGAAGACTCTTCTTTTATTTTTTGTTGAACAGTAATAGGATGAATTTTGATTTTGGTAATAGGCTGCAGATTTTTAGCAAAAGTGGTAGAAAAAAAGGCTAATAAAACTAAAATCATCACGTTAATTTCCAGTTTACCACAATAAATTAGGTAAATTTTTCCTTGTTAGTAATTTTGTCTATGAAAGGCCCATTTTGGTAAGAGTACGTATTGCACCTAGTCCCACAGGAGATCCCCATATAGGCACAGCCTATATGGCTTTATTTAACTATGCTTATGCTCAAAAGCACCAAGGTGAATTTATTATTCGTATTGAAGATACGGATAGAACACGTTTTAGAAAAAATGCTGAAAAAGAACTTTTAGAGTGTCTCCATTGGTTAGGGATCACTTGGAGTGAAGGCCCGGATAAAGGAGGACCTTACGGACCCTATCATCAGAGTCAACGATTAGAAATCTATCAAAAGCATATGGATATCCTTCTTCAAGAGAAGAAAGCTTATCGATGTTTCTGCAGCTCTCAAAGATTAGAAGAACTCCGTAAGAGCCAAATGGCTCAAAAGATCCCACCGGGATATGACAGGCGTTGTAGAGATCTGCCTTTTGAAGAATCTGAAAAAAGAAAACAGGAACCTCATACGATCCGATTAAAAGTTCCTCTCACAGGGAAAATCTCTTTCCATGATGGACTCCGAGGTCTCATAGAATTTGATGCCCATGGAATCGATGACCAGATCCTCATGAAATCCGATGGTTTCCCCACCTATCATTTTGCCAATGTTGTGGATGATCATCTGATGATGATCTCTCATGTTGTCAGAGGCGAAGAGTGGATCTCTTCCACTCCTAAACATATCCTTCTCTATCAAGCTTTTGGATGGGATATTCCTGAATTCACTCATCTTCCCTTACTCAGAAATACAGATAAGTCTAAAATCTCTAAAAGAAAAAACCCCACTTCTATTTCTTATTTTAAGAAAAGAGGAATCCTTCCGGAAGCTCTTTTAAACTTTCTCGCTCTTATGGGTTGGAGTTATGGCGAGAACCAAGAGATCTTCTCTTTGAGTGAAATGATCAAACGTTTTGATCTGAAAGATATTAATTTAGGGGGACCTATTTTTGATCTGGAGAAACTCTCCTGGGTTAACAGCCAATACCTTAAAAAAATGAGTGAAGAAGAGCTTGTTTCTAAAGTTCAACAAGAACTCTTCTCTTCAGAGTATCTTCTTCAAGTTATCCATCTTATCCGTGAACGCATGGAAAAATTTGAAGACTTTATCCCTCTCACTCATTACTTCTTTTCCGGAGATATTAATTACACCAATGTCCCTTTAAAGAACCCGGATAATGTAAAGACCCTAAAAATTCTTCAAGACATTACAGACATTTTAGAATCTTTAGAATCTTGGGATGAGCCTACACTCAATAGTTCTATTGAAGGTTACTTAACTCAAAATCAATTGACCCGAAAAGATGTTTACCCTCTGATGCGTTTTGCAATTATGGGAGTTCCCGATTCCCCTCCTATTTTCTCATGTTTATCTGTTTTAGGTAAAGAAATTGTGAAAAGACGGATCCGACTTGCTATAGATTTTCTCAAGAAAAGAAAGTAACCTCATGAATATACTTACTGAATCCATATCCATCCCTTCCAGTGGTATCACTGGACTCCAAATCTGGATACGTCATGGAAGTATTCATGAAAAAGCAGAGTATGCAGGAACAGCCCATGCTTTAGAACATATGTTATTTAAAGGGAGTACTCATTATGCTTCTGCAGCCACTGTTCTAGAAGGTCTGGGTTGGGAAGTGAATGCTTATACCACTTTTGATCATACTGTTTACCACACAACAGGTCCTAAATTAGGAGCTGCAAAAGCATTACATCTTCTTTTAGATACAGTTTTTAATAGTTTAATTCCCCATGATGAATGGGTCAAAGAAAAAGAAGTCATCTTAGAAGAGATCTATAGAAGTACCGATAGCCCTCAATCTCTTTTAACTCAAAATACTTTTAAAGATTTCTATTTAGGTCTTCCTATAGGAAGACCTATCTTAGGTTATAAAGAAACAGTGAAAGCTCTGACATCAGAAAACCTGAGAGAGTTTTACGAAACATTCTATTGTCCAGAAAGATCTTTTATTGTATTGGGAGGAGATTTTGATGAAAGTGAACTTAAAAAAATCATTTCAGATTTTAATCCTGAATCCAGATCTCTTAAAATTCCCTGGGAACAAATATCCTTCCCTCAATCATTTGATGTAAAATCTAAAAATAATATTCGAGTTCTCACCGGACCCTATGAAGAATGTCGATGCCAATGGGTTTTACCTGCACCTACTTTAGAAAATCATGAAAGTCCTCTTTGGGATGTTTTTGCTTTTATCCTAGGTCAAAGTGACGATTCTCGTTTAGTTAGAACCGTTCAAAATGAAAAAGGGTATGTCGCTCAAATATCTGCTGGAGTTTACGCTCCTATCTATACCTATGGATTTCTATCCATTCAGTTCTTTGGTCCTGCCAAAAACTCTAAAGATACCATTATTTCTATTTTAGAAGAGATCACTCAACTCTCTATAGAGCCTCCCTCTTTAGAAGAAATCCAAAGAGCCATTCTTTGTATTCAATCTCAAAGAATCTATTCTCAGGAAACTGTAGAAGGCTGTTTACACTCTTTAGGGGATTCTCTTCTCACTTCCCAAGGCAGAGCCTTTGATGAAAATTATTATAAAATCATCGGTGAAGCTTCTCCCACATCCCTTCAAAAAATTGCTCAGTCCTGTCTTCGATCTCTTCAAAACAA
>CANGWC010000026.1 GCA_947457515.1 Silvanigrellaceae bacterium | reverse complement strand
TATTGAAAAATATTTGTGTTTTTATATAAAACACGATCAAAAAGCCCTCAAAAACAAAAAACAAGACATCATCTTTTCGACATTTTGTAGCTATATAAACATGTAAACACTTATGAATCTCAATTTATTATAATATTTTTTAAAAAAAAATATATATTTCGGGGTGCGGAATGTCGGGTTCAACATCGATGGCTAAACAAGGCAATGAAAGCAAATAAACTACATAATAAATAAAAAACATTTCAAATAAATACTATGATTATAAATTTATATCAATAATTATTATTTGTTAGTAAAATTAAATGCTTCTGGAAAATAAGATGATGGAATCAAGCCATAATTTTTGATAGTAAAATTTTATATAATCTATTGATATAATTTAAATTTTTAGGCATACTAGTCGTTAGATACGTCCATTATGCCTAAAATATGCAATCGATAGTGGTCTCATGACATTAGTTTTTGTCCCATACAAATGCACTAGACATCCTATCAAGTTCTTGTCTGGATAAACCAAATTCAGACGCAACGGATCGCCATTGCTTCACACTTGAGGCAACTTCTTTTACAATAGCTAACGCTTCCTCTTTTTGTAACCTAAAATCTTTTGCCACACGCATAGCAGTTTCTAAAGATGCAGAATTATCATAAAAGTCAATTGATGTTGTGAGAATGCGCGGTGCAATTTCTATAGGAGTTGGGTTAATATCATAAGCAGGAGATAACCTCCAACCCTTATAACGTTCATAAATAAAGCCATGATTGCGTAAATGATCATCTGTATTAGAAACCATAATCGTAAAGATAATACGTCTCCATAACTCCTTCATATCCTCTTCTGGAGAAGCTCCATTTTGAGCCAAAGCGTAGACTATTTCAAGGTAACTATGTTGTTCATTATCACGGGCACCAAGCATGCTCATGCTCGATAGAAAAGGAATTCGAGTATCACCGTCCCGATCAAATCTACGAATGATGAGAACAGGTTTTTTAGAAATCATTTCTAGGCGATACAAAGGCACCTTAATTCGTGCTTGTTTAGCTAAAGTTAAAGTTACTGCTTCCCAAACAACAACGTTGAACTCATCATCTTTTTTAGGAAATTTGGCAATCGCAAGGCTGCCATCTTTATCACGAACAGAAGCTTTTGGACGAGCTCCGCCAAGCGAAGATCCAGGAGCAAGTAATAATTTTAAATCTTCAGAACTTTCGTTGTCAGCGATGAATCTTTCTGTAGCTGATAGGAGTTTAGGTAAATCAACCAACGGCGGAATACTATTTTTTTGCTTAGGAGATAAAAATACATTCTCATTAGGAGAAATGGAGAAACGCAAAGCTCCTTGACGTACCTCATCATTAACCCCTAAGAGATAATCAATTTCAAAAAGAGATCTCGGCATACGATTTTGTTCTTTCGCTTTTGATGTCTCACCTCGACGCATAAGAACACGCCCCCAACGATCTGGGGCAGAATCACCCATCGCGCCAAACAGACTGATTCCTTGGCCAGTATGAAAGGCACCTTCTGTAAGTTGTAAAGCAGGTTCAAGTGCAAATTTTTCAGGATGATCTAACCATTTTTTATCATATTCAAAGGTGGCACTTTCTTTAAGACCTCTTAGATTAAACCATAATTTTCCAATGCGTATATTTTCAGACCCGAGTGAAATTGAGACAAAAATCTCTTTACTACTCATGAGTTATCCTATTTTTTTTATGGGGAGTACGAACCCTTTGCGGTAATTTTTCATCTTCAAGTCTGCGTCCTATGAGATCATGGGCACTATCTAGTAAATCACCCAAAGAATCTGCCATACCAAGAACAAATAACACAGAGGCATAACCACCCATTGAAGCAGTAGGGTCTCCTTTTTCTATTTTTCCAATGGTTGCTCGAGATAAACCAGCACGCTCTGCCATAAGTTCTATAGTAATACGTCTGCGACGCCTTGCGTCATTAATGTCTTGTCCCATCTTGCGTAAGACTTTTACTACGGGAATAGGTAAATTTGGCACGATTTTCATTTAAGCCTCTTAAAATAGTCATAATAGATTTTAATGATCATTATAATAGACATTAAAGATGAATTCAATACTAAGATAATTAATGCATTTTATATTAGGCGTTAATTATTCATAAAGTCTAATATGAAAGGCTTTAAATATATATTCTGTCAAAGAGAAGATTTAATCGGCCCATTCAACCACGAAATGCAACACCAGGTAGGCTCACGGGAGAGGAAAACACCTCGGTGTGGCCCTGAATGTATTGTTTGTTATCAAAATTTAATTCTTCCCCAAAAAAATAATAGTATGGAGTAAAAATTTTATGATGTTGATTTAAGTTGATGTCTGGGAAGATTAGTCGTTAGATACGTCTGTGATACCTAAAGGAAGGAAATCAGAGGCACCTTCAAATTCTTGGTTTGCTCCACCCAAACCATCATAGATAGTAAACATGGAATTTCGTTTCATACGAGCTCCATCTAGTTTTAGGGTTGAGGAAACCACTCGTTTCTTAAGTTTTTCAACAAGAGTTGTTCGATTCATAGAAAGAAGTTGAGCGGCTCTATTCTTATTGTGATTGGTTCTTCTGAGTGCTTCGGCGATCAGTCTGTTTTCAAATTCTTCTACCACTCTGTAGAAATCAATTCCTGAACCCAGATCGATCTCTTTTTTGATAAATTGATCAATGTGAGAAGATTCTTCAAAAGCAGGAGTGGGATAGGGTTCTTTAGGGAAGGGGGATCTTTTTAAAGGGACGAGGTGCGTTGTTTTAGTAATATCCATGGTGGATATGGGTATTTGTGTTTTCTCGTAAAATTCATTGATATTATCAGTGATAAGATTACGAAGTCTGGGAGGAAGATCGCAAACTTCAATAAACCCACTGCTTTTTAAGATAACAAGGCGTTCAATCAGATTATCTAATTCAGCGATATTATGATTCCAAGCATGTTCCATAAAAGCGAATACGGCTTCTTGTGCAATACCTTTAACAGATTTTGACTTCAGACGATTATATTTTTGAATATAGAATTCGATCAAATGAGGAATATCTTCTTTACGTTCCCTTAAAGGAGGAAGGAAGATACAAGCACCTGCTAAACGGTAGTAGAGATCTTGATCGAAGGTGTTGTTATGAACCATGGTCTCGATTTCAGGAAGACCAGAAACGATCCAACGGTAGTCCGGGTGTTTCTTAATCACTTCTAAAAGATATTTTTGATCATTAACACTGAGTTTAATAATATCTACAAGAAAGAAAGTATGATGTTTTTCAAGATACTGGGGAAGATATTCAGGTAGAAATCCATCACGCGCTTCACACGTGATCGTATGCAGCGGGTATTGAAATTTCTCTGATTGTTGATGTAGAGCATCAGCAATTCCCTGACAACCTGTGCCTTGTTCACCGATAATCAATACGGGATTGATATCGGCAAACTTGTGAACAAGATGCTGTACATGGCGGATTACTGTACTAGAACCCACCAGGGCAGGTGAAGTCATCACCTCTCCTTTAAAAAAACAAGGACAATAAAAATGGATTCAGTTCCGGTAAATCTTTAATTTGGTATTATCCTTACTTCTAAGTATGACAAGACGAAAAAGTAAACACAAGACCATTTCCATCATTGACAAAATATAAAGTATTTTGTGAATATCATTCGCAAATTTAGAAGAATACGACATCTTCACTCGTCAAAACTCTGTCGCTATCTCTTTTTATCTCTTCCTGAGAGGTAACAACATGTACATAATTAGCATCTTCATATTGATATTCTCCAACTACTTTCTGTAAATTTTCAGTAACACGAAATTGAAAAGATTTCATTAAAATAGATTCTATAGATTGTTTGATATGGAAAAGACTTTTCATGGATCGTTCTATTTTTTGGTCCTTAATATCTTTAAGATGAGAGTTTAATAAAATTTTTTCTATAACAGTAGAGATATTTTGAAATTGATTTTCAGATAACAAGGATGTTTCTTTAATAAGATTCAACAATAATTCAGATATTTTTATAAAGTTATAATATTTGTTTTCAGAATCTTCTGGTATGGGAGCATAGGATGAATAATTATCCTTGAATTTTGCTAAGAGTAATGTGATCTCTTTGAAAGATTTTTGATTTTCAACAAAAATAATATTGATACAATTCATGAGATCATAGATCTTTTTGTCTTTTTGTTCATGACCTACTTTAAGATTTTTAATAATATCAGAAATAAAAATTAAATTTTGATTTAATGAAAATTCATAATGAGAAATTTTATTTTCAGAAAATTTGAGTTTAGTCTCTAGCTGTTGAACTTTTGATTCAAGATTATTAATATTTTCTTTTATTTCTTCGAAAGGTATTTCTTCTTTTATAAATATTAATGGCTTATCTGTTTTTTTTAGAAATATAGGAGCACTCTTTAGAGTAGAGTTAATTTTTTGTATGAAGTAAGGTAACGTTGCTAAAGTTACTAATAAAATTAATAGAAATGATAATGCAAGAATCATAATTTCTTATCAAATAAAAATAGGTTAGATGATACTCTTAGGGGTATCGGGGGATTTTAAGGTTCCTTCTCTACGACGAGATCAGATACCTGTCAAAGAATTGGTCCTGAGAGCCGTAGGAGTTTCCGAATAACAAAATGATGATTCTTACTAATCCTGATCTTTTTAAAGAAATTATAAAAGAGAAAAGAAATCTCTATATTATATATGGGTGTTTCTTATCTGCTCTTATTGTATCTAGTATTATTGGATTCCTTTTTGCGATTATATTTCTTCCTAAATCTGAACTTAAAGATCTTAAAGTTAATCCAAAGAGTGGCCAATTGCTTTTCCCGGATCCTATAAGAGAGTCAGATTTTAAAATTATCCTGAAAAGAAATCTTTTTAACAGTGAAGCTTCTGCGGAAGAAGGTTCTCAAGTGTGTGAATTCACAAAATCCAGTTTACCTGTCAAAGTTATGGGCATTATTTATGGTGGTCGAGGAGATAGAAGTTTAGCTGTCGTCCAAGCAAGTTTAACTCAGGAATGGGATACTTTTGTGATAGGTGAGAGTATTCCGGGAGATGCTCTGATACAAGACATAGAATATGACAGAGTGATCATCAAAAGAGGTCAATGTCTAGAGTTTTTAGAATTAGAGAAACCAGAACCATATGTTCCTAAAAATAGAAAAAGCAAAGTAGAAACAGCTGAAGTCTCTGGTGATGAATACAGAGAAGATGGATTTGAAAGGGTAGGAGATAAAGCAAACATTTCAAGACAATGGTTAGATAAAGTCTTAAGTGTTGATTTTGCTAAGACTCTTCAAGATGCTAAAGCCAATCCTTATATGGAAGGTAACGAGATTAAAGGTTTCTCCTTAGAGAAGATTCATGCAAACAGTGTTTACGAGAAACTAGGACTTAAGAATGGAGATATCGTAACAGAAATCAATGGTATTCCTTTAAATGATGCATCTCGTGCTATACAAACATTAAATGCTATGAAGCAGGAGAGTCAGATCAGTTTAAAAGTTAAACGAGATAAACAAGATGTGAATTACCAGGTGAATGTGAAATGAAATCAATGAATGTGATTTTAAATCAAGATAAAAGGAGCAGGATATGAGAGAAGAAATCTATAGAAATCTTGCTTTAATTGTACTTACTTCATTTACCTTTGCCAGTGTGATGAATACATTTATTGCACATTATGCTTTTCGGATACAAAGTTTTCAAAAGTTACCTCCTTCATTAACCTTTGCTCGCCTCAGTATTCCTTCATTTGATAATAGCAAAGCACTTGTCATGGAAAAAAGCATTCTGAAAAGAAATCTCTTTAATTCTCTAGGTCCTATAGAGGAAGAAATGTTAGGCAAAAATCAAGAAATTGATTTCACTAAAGTTCCTTGTACGAAAGAAGCTCTTCCTTTTGAAGTTGTAGGAACCATATTCTCTACAGAGCCTACTCATTGTATTGTTTCTTTAAAAGATCCTAAGGTTCAGGAAGCTGATTCCTATAAAGTGGGAGAACAGGTCATCGATAAGCCTGAATATGAAGTTTATAAAATTTTACAGGGAGCTGTAGAATTTAGAAAAGGTGATAAGAAAATCTGCTTTAATGATGGAACTCAGGAGGAAGGAAGTTCCCAGGTAAAACCTGCCTCCGTAGATATTGTCGAATTTGATCAAAAATTTGTTATGGATCAGATAGGTCCAGGCTTTGCAAATATCCTCAATTCTCATAAATTAATCCCGGAAATACAAGAGGGTAAGTCAATTGGGTTCAAGATGATAGGCATCCTTCCAGGGTCACTTTTAGAAAAAGCCAAATTCCAAAATGATGATATTCTGACCGATGTGAATACTGTGAGCTTATCTGATCCCTCGCAAGGATTTAGACTTTATCAAGCTTTACAAGAAGAGCGGGAAGTAACCGTTAAGCTTGTGCGGAAAGGAGAACCTACTGTGATAAAGGTGTTAATCAAATGAAAAACAAACAATTTCTTTATTCACTCATGCAACTATTATTAGGATTAAGTTCCTCAATAATGTACGCAGATGAAAATGATGTTCCTCCTGTAGTCACAGAAGATACTTTCCCAGACATTGCACCATTACCCGATGATGCAGGTTCTGTAACGACTCAGTCTTCTCCTGCTCCTATGGGTAAAATAGACCCTAAAAAAATACCTGTGCCTGTTAGACCTTATTCTCCTAATGCAGGGAATAATGCTTCAGTAGGTAAAGATAAAGGATCTGCTAAACCTAAAGATATTGTTGATGCTAAGATGAGTTCTAAGTCTCCTATGTCATTAATTCCTCCTGGAAAAGAGCTTGTCAGTATTGATTTTCCGGAACCCACGGCAATTAAAGATCTCATTAAGGCTGTAGGTCAGTGGACAGGTAAAAATTTTATTCTGGGAACAGGTGTTTCTTCCAGTGCTAAAGTTCAGATCATATCTCCTCAAAAAGTCACAAGAGAAGAAGCTTATCAAGCGTTTCTCAGTGCATTAAATGTTGCGGGATATACAACTGTAGATACAGGTAAAATGGTTAAGATAGTCCTTGCTCGTAATGCGGTATCTTCTAATATTAAAACCTATTTTGGTTCCACATGGTCTCCTATGACCGATGAAGTCATCACTCAGATCATTCCTTTAGTTTATGTAGATGCTACAAACGTTGCTAACCAACTTCGTAGTTTACTTAAAGACAGTAATGTTGTTCCTTTTCAAACAACAAATTCTTTGATTATGACAGATACGGGACATAAGATCCGTAGAACTTTAGAAATCATTAGAATGCTAGATGTTAAGAGTAATCAGCCACAAGTGGTGATTCAACCTATTCTTAATTTAGATGCAGGGTATGTTCAAAAGAAGATCACTGAGATCTATAGTGCTTCCGCCAGAGGTTCTTCTAATTATCTTCAAAAAGCAATTCATGAAGAAAGAAGTAACAGTCTTATTCTGATAGGACCACCCCGTGGATTAGATGATGTGGTTCGTTTAATCAGAAGAATTGATAAGCCTTTAGAAGATGCTAATAGCCAATCTCAGATTCATGTTCTTCCTTTAGATTATGCAGAAGCTGACAAGATGGCTACAACTTTGCAAAATCTAGCTCAAGGGACTGGAGCTAAAAATAATAGTTTCCTTTTCTCTAGACCAGCAACACCTAAAAAAGAAAAAGGTGGATCGACTGCTGCCGTTGCTGATCTTGCAGGAGTTAAAATCACCGCAGATAAAGCAACAAACTCTCTCATTATTATGGGAAGTAAATCAGCTTACTTAGAAGTCGAAAGTATTGTTAAACTTCTTGATAAGAGAAGAGATCAGGTCTTTGTAGAAGCAGATATTATTGATGTGAATACAGGAAATGATTTTGATTTCTCTGCATCTATCTTTGCAGGAAGCCCTGCTGCTAATAATAGAGCCATTATCCCAGCTGGATGGCAAGTGGGTCGAATTAAAGATGCACTCTTAAGAACCACTGATCCTACGCTTCAAGCAGCACAAGCCCAAGGGATCGTCAGTAACTTTGGTTCAAATACAATTTTAGGTATTCTAGGATCCCAAAAAATAAGTTTTGGTGGAATTGATCTTTCTCCAGGTGCTTTCTTATTTGCTCTTAAAAGTGATGTAAATTCTAATGTTCTTCAAACTCCAAGTTTACTTGTATCCGATAATGAAGAAGCTAACTTTGAATCAACTTCAAGACAGTGGTTTAAAAATTCTACCGAAGATGCTGTGACTAAAACAGTGAGCACAAAAAGAGAGCCTGTAGACGCAACTCTGAGTCTCAAAATTAATCCACAAGTCTCAAAAGCAGAATTTGTAAATATGGCTGTTGTTCTGAAAGCCGAAAACTTTGGAAGCATTGGTGCCGAGGGTCCAGAAGATCTCAATAAACGAGCTTCTACCACAAAAGTTTCTGTTCAAAATGGACAAACGATTGTGATCAGTGGACTGAATAAGAGTTCAGAATCTGAGAAATTAGATAAAGTCCCTCTTTTAGGTGACATTCCTATTCTAGGTTGGTTGTTTAGAGATACAAAGAAAAAGAAACAAAAAACAAATCTTATGATCTTTATCACACCCCATGTGATTCGAAATTCTCAAGATCTTGCTAATATCTATGAGCGTAAGAATAGAGAAAGAGATGAATATCTCAAAGCTATCTATGGAGAAAGATTTAAAGATAAAGAATTCTACAAATCCTTACCCACTCCAGAAAGAGGACAAGTTCCTACAGTTCAAAAATCTACCCCGGTAGAAGAATCTCAGGAATCAACTCCTCTGAGCACAGAAGACGATAAAAAATCAGAAGTACTCCCTAGCCAAGATCCTGATCCTATTGTTGCTCCAGGTGGTGGAGTCGGTAGTGGTGGAGAGTCATTTTCTTCTCCAGCAGGAGATCTGTCTCCTTTCGGAGGTGATGGAGGTCCAGAACCCGGTGCTCCAGGCGAAAGTGCTATCCCTCAACCACCACCACCAGCTCCTCCTAGCTCTTCTGGTGATAAACCTCAAGGAAATTAGAAATGGATATTCGAAAAGACTTGTTAGATAAAATTAAGTCTTTACCCTTACAACAAAAGGTAACAGCGGATCATCCAGATATACGTCAAGGTGTTTTCAGATTTAATCATCTTGCTTTAGGTCAAATCCTCATTGATCAAAAAAAGATCTCGCCGGAGCAATTAGAAGAAGCGTTAGCGAAGCAAGAAGAATCAGGTCTTAAAATAGGAGAGATCCTCTCAAGTCAACCTGGAATCAATGCTTCTGCTATTCAAGAAAGTTTGGCGTATCAATTTGATCTCCCTTACTTTGATAGTCTTCCTTACACTGAAATAGATCCCACTTTAGTGAAGAATTTAAATATTGGTTTCTGTCTTCAAAATCTTGTTCTTCCTATTTCTATGGATGATTTTGGAGTGACCGTTGCGGTACATGATCCTTTGAATTTAACGGCAGTAGATGAACTGAGAATTTATTTTGGAACAAATATCTTTAGAGTCATTGTACCTCAAGCGGTTATAGAATCAGCGATTAATAATGTCTTCGAAAGACAGGATATGTCTGCGACAGAACTTCTTTCTGAAGAGGGAGAAGATGATCTTGAAGCATTTGAAAGCTCCCATGATCTTCTCCATGATGTAGATGAAGCTCCCGTCAGGAAAGAAGTTAGTTCTATTATTCGTAGAGCCATTAGTGAAAGAGCATCAGATATTCATATCGAACCTTTTGAAGATAGAGTCGTTGTTCGTTTTCGTATTGATGGACGTATGAGAGAAGTTCGTACGATCCCTAAAAAGTTTCAATCAGGAGTGATCACTCGTATTAAAATACTCAGTAAACTTAACATTGCAGAAAGTCGGTTACCCCAAGATGGACGTATCTCTCTTAGGATTGGCGCAAGAGACTGTGATGTTCGTGTGAGTACTCTTCCCATCAAATTTGGGGAACGTGTGGTTATGCGTATCTTAGATAAGTCCACAGGAGTCTGGGAATTAGATAAGATGGGACTCCCTGATAAAGTTTTCAAGCAATTTCAATCACTCATTCAACAAAAACATGGAATTATTCTTGTGACAGGACCTACAGGTTCAGGGAAAACAACAACTTTAGCTTCTGCGATTAGCAGTGTGAATAAACCTGATGTGACTATTATTACAGTGGAAGACCCGGTGGAAGTTCAGATGCCAGGAGTGAGTCAAGTTGAAGTTAATGAGAAAGCTGGACTGACTTTTGCCTCTGCACTGAGATCTATTTTAAGGCAGAATCCTAATATTATTCTCATTGGAGAAATCCGTGATGCTGAAACAGCAATTATTGCTGTTCAAGCTGCTATGACAGGTCACCTTGTTTTCAGTACATTACATACAAATGATGCAGCTTCCTCAGTAACCCGTTTGGGAGATTTTGGAATTGAACCTTTTCAAATCACAACAACAGTATTAGGAGTTCTTGCTGTAAGGTTAATGCGCAAGATTTGTACAAACTGTAGAGAAGTGCATAATTACTCAGAAGAACAGTTAGCGCTACTTGGAATCACACTAGAGCAAGCTGCAGGGAAAAAACTCTATAAAGCCAGACCTACAGGATGTCCTGTTTGTAAGGGGTTAGGATATCAAGGAAGATTAGGTATTTATGAACTTTTGATCTTCGATGATGTTATCAAATCTAGTATTTTGAAAAGTTTAGATGGAAATAGTCTTCGGAAAATCGCATTAGAACATGGTATGACGACTTTAAGAGATTCCTCAGCAGAAAGATTTCTTGCTGGAGAAACAAGCTTAGATGAAGCTTTATATGCCACTCAGGTTGAATCCTTCGAATAGATCTTATTATGCCTATTTTTATATACACTGGTCAAAATTCTCAAACAGGTAAGAAAGTCAAAGGTCAAGTTGAATCTGATTCAGCTAAATCAGCAAAACTAAAGTTACGTAAACAAAATATTTACGTTGTTGAAATCAAAGAAGAAACAACTTCTCAAGGAGGATCTGGAGGAACTTCTTTCTGGCAAAGCCTAAATCGAAAACCTCCCACTCCAGAAGATATTGCTGTTGCTACAAAACAGTTATCTATTTTGGTTAAAGCTGCAGTGGATATTTCGGAAGCATTAAAAGCAGTTTCGGAACAACTAGAGAATGCAGAACTTCGATCTATCTACAGTCGTATCCGGGAAAAAGTCTCTGAAGGTAAATCCTTATCAGAAGCTCATGGAGAGTTTCCTAAAGTATTTTCCTTAATTTATGTGAATATGATCGCAGCTTCAGAAAAAGCAGGTGCTCTAGGTTTGGTCTTATCTAGACTTTCTGAATTTGTTTCCTATCAAATCGCAATCCGTCGAAAAGTTATAGGTGCATTAACTTACCCTATCTTTATGCTTATTGCTGCATTTGCCATTATGATTTTTATGTTTGTGAGCATTCTTCCTAAAATCACAAAAGCATTTTCAACTCTTAAAGTGACACTCCCTTGGTATACGGTTGCTTTAAATGGAGTCTCTGCATTTATGCAAGATTATTGGATCATTATGATTGTAGGTTTTGTAGGAGGAGGAATCTTCTTTAGTTATTGGTCACAAACTCCTAAAGGCAAAAGAAATTTAGACTATTTTCTTTACAAAGCACCTGTAGCTGGTCCTTTAATGCAAAAAGTTTCCGTATCCCGGTTTTCAAAAACTTTAGCGACAGTCCTCTCCAGTGGGGTTCGTATCATGGAAGGTCTCCAATTAACCCGTAACGTTGTGGGTAATGCAGTTCTAGAAGATTCTTTGGATGAAGTGATGAAAAGAGTTCAAGATGGTGAAAAACTTGCTTCTGCCTTAGAAAAAACAAATCGATTTCCTACGATGGTGATTCATATGTTGAAAACCGGTGAAAAAACTGGAAAGATGGAAGAAATGTTGACTAATATTGCAGAAGTCTATGATGAAGAAGTGGATCAACAAATATCCATGACTACAAAACTCATAGAACCTGCTATGATGATCTTTATGGCAGGTTTTGTCCTGATCATAGTCATGGCCATTTTAATGCCTATGATGCAAGCAATGAATAGTCTTAAATAAGGAGAAATTATGAAAAACAACGGAGGATTTTCCCTCATCGAAATACTTATCGTGTTTGGTATTATCGGTACTATTTTAGCCATTATTGTGGGTAACATAACCAGTGGTTCTGAAGCTGCGAAGAAAAAAGAAACCATTTTAAAAATTTCTAATATCCAAGCAGGATTGATTCGGTTTCAACAAGACATGGGTAAACTCCCAGAAACTGCAGAAGGGATTACTAGTCTAGTGACTAATCCTGGAAGCCCTAAATGGACTGGTCCCTACTTAGGTGGTGGAGAAGCAGATCTTAAAGATGGTTGGGGTAACGCACTTGAGTATGAAAGAACAGCTCAAGGCACCAAAATAACTTCTCAAGGGGGACCTGACGGAATACCTCTTGTCTTTAATAATGGACGCCTCAGTGATGATGTTGCTCCTAAAGATGGCGCAGCAACACCAGCACCTGCTAATCCATAATTAATCATTCAATCATGTTACTGAAATCTCAAAAAGAAGGATTCTCTTTATTAGAAATCCTTCTTGTTTTAGGTATCATTTCAGTTCTTTTTGGAATATTCATTCCAAATCTTGGATTTTCCCCGGTATCTCAAATGCGTCAAACGCTAGCCGAGGTTACGGGAACTATCAGAGCTGCTTATGAGCAAGCCATCTTTCAAAGCCAAACTCATCGTATTGTGATTGATCCTTTTAATAATGAGTATTGGGTTGAATCCTCCAAAACAGAGTATACAAGGCCTCCCATGTATCTTTCAGGAGATGATAAAGAAACACGAACACGTTACTATACTGAACTAGATGACATGTCTAAAACTCAAAGAAAGATGACTAATAAAGATGATGCTTTCTATAGAATCCGCAGTTTAGTTTATTATCAAAGATCTTATTTTAAAATCAACAATTGGACGGAAGTGAATGATTCCCTTCTCACCCGAAGGAAACTTCCCGGAGATGTCGCCTTCTTCTCTTTAGCTTCAGAAATACAGACAGAAAAATTAGAGTCTTCTAAATTCACAAAGGACTCTTTTGTCTATATTTATTTTTCTCCTTCCGGCGGAACTCAAAAAGCTATGATACAATTAACTGTAAAAAACTCTGATGATGCGTCTCCTAAATATACAATTATTTTAGACGGACTCACTGGTAAGTCTGATATTATTGAAGGTTTTAAAGATGTGGATTTTTCCAAAATATAGATCAGATAAAGGATTTACGATCCTTGAAACTCTCATAGCTCTCACGATTTTATCCACAGTTTTTGTCAGTTTACTCAGTATTCAATCTACAACTCTCGCTATTTTACAAACATCTAAACGTCAGATCGAAACGACCTGGGTGATGAAATCCGTTCAATCTCAAGTTGATTATGTTTTGGATGTGTATGGTGCAGATGGGATTCCTACATCAGAAAGAGTTCTTGACCCCTTTAAAGATGGAAGAGTCAAAGTCTCTTTATCCTCCGAAGATGTAGCTATACCAGCATCTAAACTCATCTCAGTGACTCTAAAATTAGGGAAATCAGAAGCAGCAGCTATGGCTGAAGAAAAACCTCCCGATGAAAAAGGAGATCTTCCTAAAGATATGCTTTCTATGGTTGATCAATACGTCCCTAAGGATCTTTATAAAATTATGAAAGCAACACTACGTTGGAAAGACGATAAGAATGATTGGGAGATCCAAAGATTTATTGTTAATCTTAATAAAGTTTCAGCAGGGTCAGGTATGTTAGGAGGATTATCAGCTCTGAGTGGTTTAGGAGGATTAGGAGGTGCAGCACCTGCTGTAAGTCCAGGTTCTTCTAAAAGTTCTCCTACTAAGGGAACACCATGAAAGAAAATCAAGGGTTTAGTTTATTAGAAGTTCTGATTGCTATTGGTCTTCTTTCAACGATTGCAGGATTCTCTGTTTACAGTGTTTCTCGGCAATTAGACGATAAAAAAAAATATCAAGAAACAACAGATCTTCATAAAGAAGTGCATCAGACTCTGACCAGAATCACGGAAGATATGAGACATGCGTATCTCATTCAAAAAGAAGATTACGGAGTGGCTAATTTAAATTCACGCATCGTTAAGCCTTTATTTGTGAAGAAAAATGAAGGACTCATTTTCTCAACCATGGCCAATGTTTCTTTAGTACCTAACTCTCCTCAATCCGATCTCAGTATTGTTTGGTACTACGAGAAACCTCTTCCTCCCGATAAAAAACAACTCATTCGTAAATGGGATACGAATTTTAAAGATAATATTGAAACTTCTGAAGGTGCTCAAGAACAAGTTTTAATACAAGATCTCAAGAATTTTAAAGTTAAATTCTGGACAGGAACAGATTTTACCGATGCTTGGAGTAGTTTAACGGGAGACTACGCCAACAGACTTCCTAAATTAGCTCATATCCATATAGAGGCTAATCCAGCATCATCTCAAAATTCTTTTGAATTAGAATCTTATGTTTATCTTCTTTATTCCGTAGGACAACCAGATCCTAAAACTCCGCTTAAGGAATATCCATGGAAGTAGTGTCTCCTCAAACTCAGCATAAAAACCAAAAAGGTGTTGCTTTAATCGTCGTCCTCTCTTTAGTAACTGTTCTAGTCACTTTAATGAGTGATCTTCTCTTTCAAAGTGAAATCACATCCCGGGAATCCCAAGGAGAATTTAACCGACTGCAAGCAGAGATCTCTGCAGTCACAGGAGCACAACTGGCAAAGCTTCTTTTAAATCTTCATATGCAAATTGATGGCATGACTCAGGAACTCTCTAAACCAGACAGTGCAACATTGAAAAATATCCCAGAAAACATGAGAGGCATGGTTCAAGCTCAAGTCAGCGGCATTAAAACAATGCTCAGAGAACAACTGGGGGGTAAAGAAATCTTTGAAATTCTCAATGGACTACCCATTGGAAAAGAAGGTCTTGATACCCTAAAAGATCTGGCTAAAATTGATATTGGAGCCTTTGATAAAGGATTAGAGAATGCATTAAAATCTATTCCAGGTTATTTTATCATTAAAACTTCCAGTGAGAATGCTAAATTCAATCTGAATTCTTTAAGTCGAGAATTCAGAAATCATGGACGAGCAGCACTCTTAAGGATTCTATCAGGAGATAAAGAAAAAAAACTTCTCGAACAAAAGAAACTCAGAAGTGAAGATCTCGTTGATTATGTCACAGATTATGTTTCTTCTTCTGTCGAAAGGGATAAGACAATGCCCTATGATCTTTTTAAGTTCACACACAGAAGCAAAAACGCTCCTTTAGAATCTTTGGAAGAACTTCGAAGAATTCCCGGCTTCCATGATGATGATCTCTATTCTGTATTCTCTCCTTACTTTACAGTTTGGCCTATGGATGTTCCTAAAGAATTCATAGATGTGAATAGAGCTCCTATTGAACTTCTCAGTGCTATCTTCACCAAAGAAGGTCAAGAAGTGAAAGACGAAGTCTGGGATAAAATAGAAGATATGAGAGCTTCTGGACAACAGATCTTAGATATCCGTGATAAATCTAAATACATTCCTCTAGCCGATGATCCTGCAGGTAAAGATATTCTCTCTCTTCTCACCGGGATTGAATCCACTGTTTTCAAAGTAGAAGTTCAAGGATTCTTCCAAGGCATTCATAGAACCTATGTGAGCGTCATATCTCTTAAAGATAAAAGAGAATCTAAGATGAGAACTCTTTATCAGCGTCTTTATTAAGACTTTTAGATTTATATTGAAATCATAAGATATTTTGTAACTGCTCGACCCCCCTGCAAAAAATTTAATATTCAACAATATCAATATTTTACAAAAAAAGAAGTCTCCTTTAGAGGCCTTTCTTAAAGTAACAAAAAAACATGCGAATTTTTAGTTATCCTTATTTTAGAAGGCTATGGAAATTTTTATAAAATATTTTTAAATATATCGAATAAAATTTCATATTTAATATCAATAACTTATAAAGGATTTAGAGGGGTCGAGCAGTTAC
>CANGWC010000025.1 GCA_947457515.1 Silvanigrellaceae bacterium | reverse complement strand
TTAACAACGGTATCCAAGAAAAGATTAAGAGAAATTGAAAATGAGATTAACAATCGACCCCGAAAAGTGTTAAATTACAGAACACCTGCTGAGGTATTCTTCGCTCACGTGAATAACCCTAGTGTTGCACTTCATGCTTGAATGGGCGTGATTTCAATCTAAAATTAGAACCACAAATCGTTAAAGCGATTGAAGATTACCTATTCGAACTTCATGAAAAGCCTCTTTTAATAAAAGCTCCTAATTTTAATTTAGAAATATTAGAAAAAATGGAAGGTGGTTATGCAGTCGAAACCTCGCAAACACTACTCATTCCCTTTGAAAAGTCTTTTCCCGATTAAAACTTAAATTATCCTTAAAATATACGATAAGACATAAGAAGCTTTAGGAGGATCATGAGAAAAAAACAAACATTTCCATCAAAAATTCTAAATTTGCGTCTTTCTAAATTAATGATAATAAGTACTTGCTTATTTTTAAGCTGTAATTCTGGAAAGACAAATCAATCACAGACAAAATCAATATTAGAAGCTAATCAAAACAGTTATTTCAACAATATCCAGGTTGAGCCCACAACAGATCAAAGTACTGAAAACGCAGAGCTGTCTTTACAACTACCTAACGAGAACCAACAATCACTAGACGATCCACAAATCATTGCTCAAGCCTATGGTGGAGCTTTTTATTTAGGTAAATTTGGATGTCATAAAAGTCACAGCCGAGGAAGTATCACCAAAAGGGCTGTTAAACATCCTTTTGGTCAAGAAATATTTGGAATAAACTGTGTGAATTCTAATAACCAAGAAGCTTATGGGGCTCCAGGAGAAGTTCCAGGAGCACAAAGATACGATGGCGCCTCATCAACAGTAGATATTGTAGGCTCTGATTGTTACAAATCTGAGAACAATCAATTTCAATATGACAAGAAGTATTATGCTATACAGCCGGACAAAGCTTTGTCTAATGAAATCTGTTTTATTCTTGAAAGAGACTTAAAATAACTCTAAATCTCTATGTTTTTACGTTTTAGAAAGTTGACTGATTAGTAGGCAGGCTGAGAAGGAGTGTGTGAATCATCCTTAGGTTTTTCAGCGATAATACATTCTGTTGTGAGAAGAAGAGAAGCAACGGAAGCTGCGTTTTGAAGAGCAGAACGAGTCACTTTCGTAGGGTCAATAATACCGGAAGCAATCATATCTTCGTATTTCTCTGTTTTAGCATTGAAACCAAAGGTATGAGAAGAGTTTTTCTTAACAGTATCAATGACGACTGATGGTTCTTGGCCAGCATTAGTACAGATTTGGCGAAGAGGTTCTTCAATGGCTTTGATAATAATATCTACACCAAAAGCTTCTTCCTTAGATAATGTGGTTTTAAGAGCTTCTAGAGATTTTATACATCTAATCAATGCAACACCGCCGCCAGGCACAACACCTTCTTCTACAGCAGCTCTTGTGGCATTAAGAGCATCGTCAACACGATCTTTCTTCTCTTTCATTTCAACTTCTGTAGCAGCACCTACACGAATAATAGCAACACCACCGGAAAGTTTAGCGATTCTTTCTTGAAGTTTCTCTTTGTCGTAGTCACTAGTCGTGTCTTCAAGTTGTTTTTTAAGAAGTTTTGTACGGCTAGAGATATCTTCTTTCTTACCTTGACCACCAATAATGGTTGTATTGTCTTTATCCATACGGATTCGTTTACAAATACCTAATTGAGAAATCTCAGTGTTTTCAAGCTTCATGCCAAGATCTTCAGAGATCAGTTGACCACCTGTAAGACAAGCAATGTCTTCCATCATAGCCTTACGACGATCACCAAAACCAGGGCTCTTCACAGCAGCAATCTTAAGATTACCTCTTAATCTGTTAAGAACGAGAGCTGCTAAAGCTTCGCCATCAACATCTTCAGCCATGATCACAAAAGGTTTACCTGTTCTAAGAACTTTTTCTAGGATACCAATGATATCTTTTAAAGAAGAAAGTTTCTTTTCGTAGATAAGAATGTAAGCATCTTCGTAATTAACTTCCATTTTTTCAGCATCATTGACGAAATAGTTGGAAAGATAACCACGATCAAAACGCATACCTTCAACAACTTCTAGAGTTGTTTCCATACCTTTTGCGTCTTCTACTTGGATAATGCCTTCATTTCCTACTTTTTCCATAGCTTGAGCGATAATTGACCCAATGGCTTTATCGGAATTAGCAGAAATGGTTCCTACTTGTTCGATCTCAGGGGCATTAATAGGCTTAGAGATTTTTTTGAGTTCTGCGGTAACAGTTGTGACTGCTTTATCAATACCCTTCTTAAGATCCATAGGATTATGAGAAGCAGCGACAAGTTTCACACCTTCTTTATAAATAGATTGTGCAAGAACAGTTGCTGTTGTTGTTCCATCTCCAGCGGTATCAGAAGTCTTAGAAGCAACTTCTTTAACCATTTGAGCACCCATATTTTCGAATTTATCTTCTAATTCGATTTCTTTAGCTACAGTGACACCGTCTTTTGTAACCGTAGGTGAGCCAAAAGATTTATCAATAGCAACATTTTTACCTCTAGGTCCCATAGTTACTTTAACAGCGTCAGCAAGTGTATTCACACCTGTAAGTATTTTTCTTCTGGCATCTTCGCCGAATTCGATCATTTTTGATGACATTTTATGCTCCTTTAAAAATCAATATAGATAAAAAATTAGTGAATGATACAAAGAACATCATCTTCACGCATAATGATATGTTCTTCACCGGAAACTTTAATTTCTGTACCGCTGTATTTAGAGAAAAGTATCTTATCTCCGACCTTAACATCTAAAGGTTTCACTTTTCCATCAGATAAAACTTTTCCTGATCCTACAGCCATAACAGAGCCTTCAGCAGGTTTTTCTTTTGCGTTATCAGGAATAAGAATACCACCAGCCGTTTTGGTTTCTTCGGGAATACGTTTGACTACAATACGATCGCTTAAAGGTTTAATGTTCATAAAAATCTCCTTTATTTAGAATGACTCAGAGAATCTAACCAGGGTGAAAATTTTGTCAATGGTGAAACAGGTATGTGTTTGAATTTTACGCCAGCACGTAAGAAAAGATCTTCGGTAACAGACCAGCTTTCATAATAAGCACTAAAAGTCACATTTTTAATACCAGCAGTGATGATTATTTTAGCGCAATTTTCACAAGGGCTTAATGTGCAAAATAAGGACGCTTCTTCTAGGTTTTGTCGACAAGAAATGATCGCATTTGTTTCTGCATGAACCATGAAAGGATATTTATGAGGTCTTAAATTAGGAAGATCATCATCAGGAAAACCCGGAGGAAAACCATTATAGCCTGTGGATATAATTCTTTTATGTTTATCCACAACAAGTGCACCAACTTGTGTTTCACCATCAATACTTCTTAAAGAAATGACAGAAGCTAAAAGAAGAAAATACTCGTCCCAAGAAGGACGAGATCGAGATTTTATATAATTTTCCATAAGGAAAGTTACATATAAATTTGAAGTTTTGAAATAGACTCTTTTCCAAGATTAATGACAGATTCCCAAGATTTTCGAGACTCTGGACTTACAAATAGTTCATCATAGGTCTCAATAAGATCTTGAATACCATCCACATCTTCTAAAAGAGATAGAGAATGAATCGCTGAACGGAAGTATCTAGCAGCTTCATTAGGATGTCTTTGAACTTTTAAACAAAGCCTTCCCATATCTTCATACCACTGAGCTTTTTCTTCAGGAGTGGCAACTTCTCCACCTTCACCCAGCATATAAATATAAGTATTCAATGCCCTAGGGATGTCTTTATGCGCAATAAACTCTGAAATTTTAGGTAGAAGCATTTGGATCGTACGACGAGCTTTCGCTTGTTCTTTACGTTTATCTTCCACATTTTCAGATTTAGCTTTTTCGAGCATCCTTTCACATTGAGCCCTAAGAAGTCTCAGATCTTCAGGCATAACCTGATCTCTTTCTGACTCTAACGTAGGGTTATGATGTTTAAATAAAGTTAACAATTCCGAGGGAGGGACGTGCAAATATCCTGCAAGAATCTGAATGGCCCAAGGACGATCCTCAGGCCAAATTTTTTCCGCTTTTTCCATTTGCCGAATCAATTCATGCAATTCCATATCATCTTTCACTAGAAAACAGATCTTTATAATAAATGGAACACTACAAGCAATATGATTATTTTAACGTCAAAATTTAGTCAGCACTGAAAAAACACACAAAAGGGTTTTTCTCCCACAATAAAAAAAGAGTTTAAAAACAAATATATCTTTATAAGATATTGATAATAAAAGAAAAATAATTTTTATTTATTCATCTAACCAAGTTGGCATGTTTTTTGCCTATAAAAAACATAATGTTTAAATATTTAACTTATTTAAATAAATTACAAGGAAAAAATTTATGGAAACGAATCAACAAAGAAAAAATTTTGATGTGACAACACAACTAGATACCATAATTAAAGATATGCGGGCACAGGGATGTGGAGAAAAAGAATTCATCACTCTGTCTTCACAACTTTTAAGTTTTGTGAAAACAGAGATCAGACAAAAAATCAAAGATAAAGTTTAGAACTTAAGCTTAGAAAAGTTTTTGATTAAAAACTAGCTAGCTTTTTTGAGGACGATTTTTTTAACAACTGCTTTTTTAGCGGGAGCTTTTTTAGCAACTGCTTTTTTAACAGGAGCTTTTTTAGCAACTACTTTTTTAGGAGCAGCTTTTTTAGCAACAAGTTTTTTCACTTTTTTAGGAGCAGCTTTTTTAGCAGCAGCCTTAACAACTTTTTTCTTTACAGATTTAACAACTGTTTTTTTAGCAGCAACTTTTTTAGGAGCAGCCTTTTTAGGGGCAGCTTTTTTTACAGCTGAAATTTTCTTCACTGCAGAAACTTTTTTTGCTATTGGTTTTTTAGTAGCTAACTTTTTCTTAGCTACAGGTTTTTTTGCACTCATTGAAATGACTCCTTTGTCGGTTTCACAGAAAGTGTTACACACATGTGCAACACCTAAACATTTCAACAACGTTTTTTCTGCATTGATTTTTTTTCGGCAGCTATCCTTAGAACTTAAGAAGAACCATCGATTATTTTTATTGTAGGAAATCCTCAAGATGCTATCATCCATATATTTTTGACGACATGTCTAAATTTTGTTCCTTAGAATTCCAAGTTTTAAAAATCCTTCAAAACAAAGGAATAAATCGCGTTCCAAGTTTATACTTCATTCTTTTTTCAGGAGGAAAAGATAGCACTGTTCTTGTGAATATCTTCTGGAAACTCGCACAATACTCTTCAATGGAGATTCAGATCATTCATTTCAATCATCAAACCAGAGGAGAAGAAAACAAAATAGAAATGCAACATGTTCAAGATTTTTGTGAACAAAGAAATCTTCCTCTTCAAGTTCTTTTTTACGAAGGAAAAGAAAAATCACAAGAAAATTTGAGAAACTGGCGGCGAGATGAGTGTCAAAAAATTCTTACTCTGAACACATCACCCAAACCTAAGTGGCTTGTGACAGGTCATCATATTCAAGATCTTGCTGAAACTTTATTATTTAATTTAATTAGAGGAACAGGCTTACCTGGATTAGCAAGTTTGAAGGAAGTCTCAGGGCACTGGTTAAAACCACTGTTACAGATTCATCCAGAGGATATGGAAAACTATAGGAAAACTCAAAAACTAGATTTCAAAGAAGACAGTTCAAATGGTACTTTAAAGTATACGAGAAATGTTATTAGGCAATCTGTGCTGCCCGAAATCCTTAAAATAAACCCAAATTTTTTTCAAAAAGCTTTTCAACTGAATCAGACTGTGCAAAAGTATGTTTGCAATGGAGAATCTCAAAAAGAATTTTTAATGCTCACATTAGATACAACTCAAACACACATTTATGAATATCTGAGGAATCAAGGCTATTTAGCAAGTAGGCAGTCTGTGGTTCAAAATATTTTCGAACATGTTCAAAAGCATCTCAAACAGAAAAAAAACTACACGATTCCTTTGAATCGGAAAAATTCTGCTTATATTTCAAATTGTCGCCTTGTTTTTATGGCAACCTGAAATGAGTAAAGTTTATTTTCAGAAAAATAATTACGATAGACTTATAAGAAATTGGAGAAGGCATGCTTAAAGAATCCTGGGTGAGAGGCGTTTTTGTTTGGTTAAGTGTTTTTGCTGTAGGAGTGTTAGCTCTTAAGGTTATTGGCGTTAGAAAACAAGAGATCTATTTAAAATATTCGGAATTTCAAGAATATATTGAGAATCAGCATCCTGACTCTAAAAAAGTAGAAGAGGTCACTTTGAGAGGTGATCCTATGCGTGGTGATGAGATCATAGCTAAATTAGCTGACCAGTCTTATATCACAACATATGCTCCCTATGATGAGACTTTAAGAAAAGAGATCCGTGAGAAATTGTCTTCTCGCGGAATACAAGTCAATTATGAACAACCTACAGAAAATCATGGCTGGTTAAATGCTCTTAGTATGTGGTTACCTCTTATTATTATGTTAGGTTTAATGTTTTTATTTTTTAGAAACATGCAGGGAGCTGGAGGGAGAGCATTTAGTTTTGGGAAAAGTAAAGCTAAAATGATGTCTGAAGGAACACCTAAGATTACGTTTAAAGATGTTGCTGGTATCGATGAAGCCAAACAAGAATGTGGTGAGATCATTGATTTTTTAAAAGATCATAAAAAATTCCAAGAAATAGGAGCACGTATTCCTAAGGGAGTTCTTATGATGGGGTCTCCAGGGACAGGAAAGACCCTCTTGGCGAGAGCTATCGCTGGGGAGGCTGGAGTTCCTTTTTTCCATATTAGTGGATCCGACTTTGTAGAAATGTTTGTAGGGGTTGGAGCTTCAAGGGTAAGGGATCTCTTCGAAAATGCTCAGAAAAACGCTCCGTGTATTATTTTTATTGATGAAATAGATGCTGTAGGAAGACATCGTGGAGCAGGAGTTGGCGGTGGACATGATGAAAGAGAACAAACTCTTAATCAATTACTCGTTGAAATGGATGGATTTGAATCTAAGGACGCCATTATTGTCATAGCTGCAACGAATCGCCCGGATGTTCTTGATCCAGCTCTTTTAAGACCTGGTCGTTTTGATAGAAGAGTGATAGTCAATCTTCCAGATGTTCGGGGTAGAAAAGAAATTCTTCAAGTTTATCTTAAGAAAATTAAAACAGCAGGAACTATTGATGCTGAAAGAATTGCATTAGGAACCCCAGGGTTCTCTGGTGCTGAACTAGAAAACCTTGTGAATGAAGCTGCTTTATTCGCTGCTAGAACTGGCGCACGTAGAGTCACTATGGGTGATTTTGAATCTGCAAAAGATAAAATTCTTATGGGTCCAGAGAGAAAAGGAATGGTTCTCAGTGCTGATAAAGTCAGGGAAACAGCTTATCACGAAGTGGGACATGCGATTACAGCTCACTACTTAAACACTCAGACTAATGTGCATAAAATAACAGTGATTCCCAGGGGAAGAGCTTTAGGTATCACATCATTTCTCCCTAAAGACGATGTGTACACTCGTTCTAAAGAAAATCTCTTAGGAGATATCAGTGTGGCTATGGGAGGCAGAGCTGCTGAAGAAATTAAGTACAATCATTTCACAACAGGTGCGTCTAATGACATCAAGCAAGCGACAGATATGGCTCGCTCTATGGTCTGTCAATTTGGAATGAGTCGTTTAGGACCGATTAACTATGGTCAAAAATCAGAAAATCCTTTTTTAGGAAAAGACTGGGGAGATTCAAAGAACTATTCAGAATCTCTTGCTTTTGAAATCGATAAAGAAGTTTCTAAGATCATAGAAGAGCAGTATGAAATTTCTAAAAAAATCATTTTAGATCATATTAAAGAATTCGAACATGTTTCCCAAGTTCTTATGGTATTAGAAACTTTAGATTCCGATGAATTTATCGCAGCTCTTAATGGTTCGTCTTTAGAAGAAATTAAAACGATGCAAGAAAATAAAGCGATTCTAGGTCATACTCAGGAAGCAACACCTTCTGAAGCAGCTCCGGATACCTCTCCCGTACATGCAACGGATCCTTCTCTTGCATAAAATGGAATATGATACAGATAGACAGATAGAACATATGGCAAAACATCCTAGGGTTTTTCATGAGAGTCCTGAAGGTTGGAAAATCACTGAAGAAACAGCAACTAACCTTAAAAATAAGATCAATCAAAGAGCTCAGGAAAATCATCTTAAAAACGAAGAACAGGCTATTATCTTTGATCTAGATGGCACTCTTTTTGATCCATCGCATAGAACCTATGGAATCCTTAAAAGATGGATGCAAGACAAAACAGTCTTACCCCAACCATTAGAACATTCTTTAAGAAGCCTTAAGATCCACCAAGTGGGATACAGTATCCTAGATACTTTAGATAATATCGGGATGAAAGAATTTCGAGAATCTCTTTATTATCAAGAACTCGAAAGAGTCTGGGGACAAGGTTTCTTTGATGGACTCACACTCTTAGAATTTGATGAAATGATTGAAGGAGCAGCTCACTTTGTAAATCAACTGAGCCAATACCAGATCATCTACCTTACCGGTAGACTTCAATCAGCCATGGAATGGTCAACCTGGAAACAACTCAAAAAATTTAATTTTCCAACTGAGAATACTCGTCTTATTATGAAGCCAGAAAGAAAAATGGATGATCATCTCTATAAAGAAGATGCATTTAAGAATATTATGAAAGAATTCAAAGTCATCGGTAATTTTGAGAATGAATACATAAACTTATATACTATGGCAAAATTAGAGCCTCAAGGTATCCATGTGGTAGTAGACACATTACATTCTGGAAGGTATGTTGATGTTTTAGATACAGAAATTTATAAAATTAAAAACTTCTCATAAAATTTTAAATATATCACGCATTCTGTCGAAATGCCTGTATATGAAACATCTCAATGAAGCAGTGAAGAAAATAGAAGAAGGTAAAAGTAGAGAAGCTTTCCAAATTCTTATAAACGTCTTAGAATTGGCTCCTCGTAATTCCGAAGCACTTCATCTTCAATCTCTTATCTATGACTCTTGGGGTCAGTTTGATAAGTCTCTAGAGCTTGTTCACCGTATGGCCCAACTTCCTACATTAGAAGGAGAACCTTTAGAGTATGTTAAATACTTAGCCCAAGAAGAAAAAGAAGTGCTTTTCTTTTCTCGATTTTCTTCTCAAGGAAGAAGTTACTACTCTTTCTTAAAAGGACAGAGTCTATTTTCTATCTTAGGCTTAATAGGATGTCTTCTTTTCTTATGGATGCTTCCAGATCTGATGCAAGAAGCTAAAAGTCTTTTTATCTTCTTCGCGGGAGCTGTCTGTATTCCTTGGATGAGTTATTTCTTTTCTGCTACTCAAAATATTCAGAAAATCACCATAGGAGCTCGAGGTCTTTGGATCTCTAAAGCTTTCTCTCAAAAAGAATTTGCCTGGCAAAAAGTCACTCAAGCAACTTTAAAATACAGTGAAAATATTCATGAAGATTATCTCACTCTTCATTTAGAATTTGAAAATCAAAAAACCGTCACATTAGATATTTCTCGAAAGCACCCGGTGATCAGATCTCGAAGACACTTTCTTCGATCGATTCATCATTATCTGCCTCAACTAAAATATCAATCCCTTGAAAATAAAGAAGAAATTCAAAAAGCAGCTTAACTAAAATCAAAATAGCATTGAAAAACAAGATTCTCATCTATAGATTACAGTCTATAGATACTAAGGAATCAAATTATGACAATGATATTAATGTTATTAGCTATATCCTGTGGACAATCTTTTCAGCAAGATTCTAAGGAAAAACTTGTTGTCACTTCTGCCTCTCTAACTTCTAATGAAAATGAAAAAACAGCAGTAAATCTAAGAGCTTATCTCATTATCCCTAAAGGAGAGAAGGCAGCATGTCTAGCTCGATTCGACAATATAGCAGAATCAGATCTTCCTGGACTTGACTCTATGAGTAATACCTCACATTTAAATCCAGCATCTTTTATAACATCATATGCTGTTTCTAGAGCATCATTAGAAGAACTTATGGGTATATCTAATGATGGTAACAAAGAAGTTGCAGAAGCTATGCTTGCAACAAGCATGGTAGGAGCTGGTGCAGTAGCTACAACTCAGACCGGTGGTTCAGGAGGTTCATCATCCTACGGGGATGATGATGAGGGTACCTGGAGGCATAGATCGAACAAAAGTGACAGAAGTTATTATCCTTATTCAAATAGTTCCTCTAATAATTATTTTTTTTATAGTTCCACCTCTGATTCTAGAAGAAGGAACTACTCCCTGGATGATCTTTTTTCAGAAAGACCTGTAACCAGTACAACAAAACAACCCCAAAAAATAGAAGCAACAAAGCTGAGTCCGGTACAAATGCTCGTTAATCTTCAAGATGAGCGGGACGAACTATTACAACAATTAGAATATGTTCAGGTTTTAATGCCTTCTATTGGTAATCTTTACGCTAGTGCAGAAGCAATGGAAGTTCTTCACAATGTCATGAGTAAGCTACATGGTAATGCTATTCCTATTATTGATGGTTTAGATCCTGAGAAAATTAGGAATTTTAAAGATTTTAAAGATTTTAGAGGGTTGCTGGATTATATTTTAAAGCAGCAAAGTCATGATTCTATAAATGACTTTGATGCTAAACTAGCTGTGGAAGCTTATATTCCTTATTTAAGGGGAATCATAAATGATAAGTATAATGGTCAAATTCAATATTTCAAAAATAATAAAGTTCATTCAAATCTTCCTAAATTAATCCGAAAAGGTTCAGTGCCTTTAGCAGAGTCATATGTGAGAAGACCGGTCA
This sequence comes from Silvanigrellaceae bacterium, assembly GCA_947457515.1. Classification (GTDB taxonomy): domain Bacteria; phylum Bdellovibrionota_B; class Oligoflexia; order Silvanigrellales; family CANGWC01; genus CANGWC01. The sequence goes on along the minus strand of CANGWC010000025.1, from coordinate 6,663 downwards.
TAACAGCCATCGCAATTGGAGCCACAGGATTTGCAGCCACAGTTGCTTTTTACCACGTTGTTAAATGGGTAGGATCACTTATTAAACATAAAGACCCTAAGGCAACAGGACCTGCTTTGTCTTTAACAGAGCAAGAACAAGGGAAAAACCAAGAACCTAAAGTACAATATATGTCTCTTTCTCCTCATATAGAAGAAGACACTCTGCGTTCTTTGATACTCGCTCTACCGCCTGTAGAACCACAAATACCCTGCTTCTAAAAATTATAAAGAAACTTCTGCAGTGACTCCAACTTCTTTAGGAGTCGCAAAGAGACTGAGTTTATATTCTTCATCTCCATTATCTAAAAGATAAGACACATTAACGAGAGGTTTAAAGATGGCAGAAGCTTCTTGAATAGAGAAAATACCTAAATCCAAAAATAATTCATCGGAGTAAAAATAAGAAATACTGGACCACTGTAAGAATTCTGGAAATGCTGTGAGTAAACTAGGGCAACAGGTAAAGTATTTAAGAGAAATCAGAGGATTCCATCTGATTTGGGGAAGTGTTCCGTTGTACCAGAATTTTTGAAGAAAAAGATTAAAAGCAAAAGATTCCCAGAATTCTCCTTTAAATTTAAATTCCGTTGAATAAGCTTGAGAGTGTTGCCATAAAGAAACACCTAGGCTGAATTTTCCTAATATGGTTGGATCAAATTCTACATAGTCATCACTGTAGTTACGAATCAGAAATTCTAATCCAGATTTTAAGGTTACGTTTTTAGAGGTGTGGATATCTAAAGAAGCAAATGCAAAATTAGAATCTAAAATAGGAACTTGAAAAAAAGAGCTTAAAGTCCCCTCAATAAACGTTGGGGTTGAAGGATTTTTGATGATCCCATAGGGGCTGATTCCTAAAAAAGATGCTCCTAAAGAAACATCAGTCTTAGGTAACGAAAACCATTGACGAGCTTCAGTATAAATAACTGATGAACGGGAAGAAGAAAGAATCCCTTCAAATTCAACTGCAAATAGGTTCTTATGGAAAAAGAAACCCCCTACAGTTATGAAAAAAGAAGGAAGAAAAGATAAGAATAAAAAAATAATACGATTCATACTAGAAAGTATGAGTCGTAGAAAAGGCAAAGGTCAAGTGCAGAGCAGAAACATCTTGGTAACTCAAAGTATCTCTTATTTTTTGAGCCTTGCCTTGTCCGTATTGGAATAAGGTACCTATATTAATCTGAGATCGAGTTTGTACCCAACCAGAAAACAAGGAAAATCCTAAATAATCAATACGCTCAATTTGAGGATAATTAGCTGATTTAGCAGGAAAAGTAGGTCTTGCATCAAAATTAGTGAAGAAACCTAAACGTATAGGAATAGAAGGAATCATAAAATATTCTATCCCTAAATGATGATTTATCACTGTTTCTCTGAGAAGTTCTACATAGGGAGATGGAGTTAGAGGAGATCCATAGCAGCCAAGATCATAAGTTGTTAACCATTTTGAATTAGGAAACCATGCAATACCCAAACGTAAAGTCCATGGCCAGCCTCCTAAAAGAGGTTCTATTTTTTGTGCTCCAAGACTTGTGTAAGTAGAAGAGTGTTGAGTGGGTGTTTGTCTATAAACAACTCCTCCACTGTTTTTAAGGAACTTACCTAAAGATTTTGTTGTATCTAATTGAGAAAGATCAAAATCATTACTATTCAGAGAGCGATAATCTGTTGTATGTAAGAATGAAGATGTGTCTGAGCTAATATTAAGCGAGTCTGTGATAACAATAGGATAATTCCCTAACATACCTAGAGACCAATTTTGACCTAAAGCCCACTGAAGACCAAATTCAGGCCAAAAAAGTAATGCTTTCGTATTTCTTTTTTCATTAAAAGTCGTAACTCTAAATAAAGTCACAGGATCTGCTTGAGATTTTAAAGGAACATTCTTGATAGCAATCGTAGAATCTTGATACTCTTGTCTAATTTCATCTAAAAGACTTGCTTTAAAAGTTAATCCAAAAGCAAGAGTGGGTTTAATTCGAGTCGCACCAGAGAAACCCAAGACGAGATGAGAAGTTGCCTGACTGACTGTCCGATGGAATCCCTCTATGCCTAATTTAGGGATTGATATCACATCATTTTGATCTTTTTGTTCAAAATCTATGGGGTAAAGAGCAAATCCAAAAACCCAGTCTTTAAGTGTAGGAAACTTTTGTAATATTCCCATAAAAGAAGGGAGTATTCCTTGGCTTAGTTCTAAAAATGGTGTATTTCCTAATGTTTTTGCATAGGTCACTTGTTTTAAAGCATAAGCATTAGCAGATGCAGATATACTATTTGCATTAGCAAAGGCTAATCCAGCTGGGTTAAACACAACTCCAGAAGCATCATCGGATAAAGCACAATAGGCTCCACCTAAACCCATAGCCCGATCACCAGAAATGATGTTATTATGGTGAAATATATCGCCATAGGCGTAAATAAACGTAAAAAGAAATAAAATGAACATAAATACTCAGTATATACCTAACCAAAAAATCTTGCAGGATAATCTTAAAAAATGAATGAATATCTTGGAATGCTCCATTTCTTAGGAGGCACATCAATAGCTCTTGTCCTGGGAGCCCTCATTGGAATTGAACGACAGTGGAGGCATAGAACTGCAGGTATTCGAACTACAGCTCTCGTATCTTTAGGATCTGCAATCTTTACTTCTTTATCTGTTGTAATGCATGGCTCATCTGCAGAAATGGCACGTATAGCTGCTCAAGTGATCTCAGGTGTTGGGTTTCTCGGAGGAGGGATTATTATGAAAGATGGTTTAGCTATTAGAGGTATTAATACAGCAGCTACTATTTGGTGTACCGCAGGCGTAGGAGCCCTTTGTGGATTAGGTTTTTATATTCATGGAACGATTGCTGCCATTATGATCCTGCTTTCAAATATTTTCCTTAGACCATTAGCTTATCGTTTAGATGCAGCTCATTCTTATCCAGATGATGAATTGGATCAAGAAGAAAAGCCATAGAATATTCAACTGAGGAGAGATAGTGTCTTTAAAAAATCATATTTTGAGACACTTAAGGTTTTCTTTTAATTTTTCTTATGGACTCACATTACTTTGTTTTGCACATTTTTTTTATAAAAATGAAAATATAAATCTTCAAGAAGCAGTAAGCATTTTCTCTAAAACATTCATTTTTGGTTGTTTATTTACAGTTCCAGGTGTCCTCTATTACAAACCATGGGAAGAAAAACAAAAAATATCCATGATGATTTCATTTTTTAGTCTTATTCCATGGCTATTTCTTTCATTTTCTAAAAATCCAACTCTCTCGATTCAATATCCTTTAGGTAATCAGATTGCTTACGTATTTCAATATTCTTACAATCTTTTTTTTAGTCATATTGTTCCTTCTCAAAAACTCAAAGAACCGCATATGATAATGGTAATTGTTCCAAGGCATTTCTTAGAAAGCATTTACTTTCTTAAAAAAATAAAATCTCAACTTCCCTATAAACATCCGTATGTTATCTCACAAGAATCTTATTTGAATTCTATAGAGCCATATTCTTTTAAAGAAACAATATGGAAAGATGAATGGAAATATTTTTTCCCACATCTCTATCTATTTTTAGATTTTCCTAAAGACATCACAGAAGTTAGCGAAGATTTTTTTAAAGATCCCCAACAAACAGTAGCATTTAAAGATTACGACATACCTTCTTATCATTGGAATATTTTTAATGAAAGATTAGATTATCTCCTCGTACAAGTTTTAAATAATCTTCCTCACGATATCCAGTTTTATCTAATACCTAGTCAAAGCGAAGGAATTTCACCATTTAGTTTTATTTTATCGAATCAAGAGAAACTTATATTTCCTATGGTCCCAGATAAAAACTGTAGAAAACTTTACCTCTCTCTCAAATACACACAAGAACCCATGGAAAAAGATCTTCTATGCACAATTAAAGAAACATACTTTGTTAGAATTAAAGACAAAGAGATTAAGTTTATTGATAAGTATAAAAATATTACAAGTTTTCTTTATGAAAATACTTTAGTTTATGATCTTGAAGGTCACAAAAAAGAGTTAACATCTGAGTTAGTCTCGGAAGTTATCCAACACTTATGAAAATCATTTTAACTTTTTTGATTATATGTTTATCAAGTTTTTTGATTCTCTTTATTTTTCCTCTTAAAACATCCAGACTTTATTCATTTCTTCCTAAAAACTGTCAACAAGTTTGGCCTTACTATGATTATTATGAACATAAAGAATGGAAAAAATTTGCTCGAAAAGAAAGACAAAGACGAAGACAGTTAGAGAAACGATCTTTTGATCTCACCCACAGCACATTTTCTGATGCTTTTTTTCAAGAGCAATTTGAGGTCGTGAGATTCCCTCAAGTGCCTTATATTCAGGATTTCTCAGATCTGATACATATTCCAAACAAAAATCTGGTTTATAAAAAAAGTCAGACTCATCAAGAGACTCTTTTCCTTCAAGGGGGAGATTCTATTAAATATCAATCCCCAATACCTCCGGGACATTATATAGAATTTTTTTTTGAACCTTTGATCCCTACAACAGTTAAAATAGATATTCAAAGACAAGGACCAACCACCACATTAGATAAGCCACAATGGGTAAGATACCGTATCCCTTTTGAATCTCTAGATCCTATTCATATTCAAATCTCTTTACTACAAGGCAAAGGATATTGTTCCTTTATGAGAATCTATTCCATAAAACCTTTTCAAAAGTCTTTATATGTTAAAGAGCCACAGGGAAAAGGAATCAATATATTAAGAAACAAAGAAGAGGTTTCAAATACTCGATTACTAGGTTCTAATATTATGTGGTTTAATGCTTCATTTCTGAATTCTTTTGATCACAGCATCTTCCAAAAAAGCATCGAGATTCCTTGGAAAGGAGAACAAACAATCACTCAAATTGCTTTTGGTAAAAGATCAGAATTTCTCAATGATTCACAATATCTCAATAAAGTTCTCACCCAAGATAAAACTTCATCATTCTCGATTCTTAGACAGTATGGATACCGTTTGTTTTTAGGGGGAGGTAACAAAGCACTTCAGTATCAAGATCAAGAAACAAATCCTTATTGGAAAGCACAAAGTTTATACCTTCATAAAGGTGGAGTCAGTTTTATGTCAGATATGGCTAAGAACTTTTATGATTTCTTATTACAAAATCCCCATCATCGGTTTTTTAGTTACATTAATCTTGAAAATCCTATTTCTGAACCTATTCTCTTCCAAAATATTTTAAGTTCTTTCTCCTCTCAAAATCATCCCCAAAAAATAGCTATTACAAATTTTTTAGATTACATCGAAAATCATCTTTCTTATCTTAAAGAATCCACTCTTTGGGTGATTGCTTTTAAGGATAAAGTCTATTTATATCATCCACTTTTAGAAAAATTTGCAGATCAGATTCCCCAAAATCAACCATCTTGGAAAGTAGAAGAAATCGTAGAATCAGTCTTATCTTTAGTAGGAATCCCTTCTTACTCTTTAGATAGTTTCCGACACCCCCCGGTTTTACCTCATTACCGCAAATATCAAATGCTTATCCATACAAAACCTACTGAATCTTGTAACCCCTATATCTGGCCTGGAAGAGTAGATGATGTTGAAGGGAAAGAAGCTACTTTAGAATGGCAAAGCGAGAAGCAGTTCCAAGTGCTCCCCTGTGGTTCAAAAGAGTGGATGAAACTCAGTTGGTGGGAAGAAGATATTTCTCTTAAGACGATATGGAATCAAGACTATCATAATTTTTACAGTGGAAGACCTCCGGAAAAACTCACATTATTATCTTTATTAAAATACTCTTTAGATAAGCTCATAGAGGTGGATGATCCTCCCAGTATTCCCTGGATCCAAAAAGCTATAGGATCAAGAGAAAGCACACCTATGTATATTGAATATAAGAGATATTAATCAATATATTTTTATATTAAAAATAATTATAGATTTTTTTGATTCTATTTGTTATAAAAAATTAACAGTGAGAAACTATGAAAAAAATTAAGAATTTGTTTTTATTATCAATTATTATCAATATTTTAATCACAAATATGAAAAATTCCTTATTTATTATCATCTTAAACATCTTAATTTTTATGAGTATAAAAGCTCAGGAACCCATAGAAGCACCTTTAAAGCATCAACAGCTCTGCCAACAAATCATAAACTTTGAGGTGCATCCTACTGTATATTTTCTTAAATTATATGATGGGATAAATTTATTCAGTACAGTTTTTGAACCATATAGTAGAATCTGGGAAGCAACGCCATACCAAATAGAACAAGAAAAACAAATGTTTATAGAGTTAAAAGCTTTGTTTGATGGTTACAGTTACATACTTTCTCAAATATATAAAAAAGTAGAAGATGAGGATTTGGAATTGAAACTGACAGGGGTTCGTTCTCGCTTACGGGTAGCCAGAAAATTTCTAAATGAACCAGTTGCGCTTATTGAGCGTAATCAAAGACGGTATAACCGACATTCCGCACCCAAAATCAATAATTTTTATTTAAAATAAAATAATTATATCTAATATTCTTATAATTACAGCTATCATTAATTTTTAAGGCACATATTTATATTTTTCAAAAGACTTTATAGAAGTTGAGGACAAGATTCAGGAG
>CANGWC010000024.1 GCA_947457515.1 Silvanigrellaceae bacterium | reverse complement strand
TTTTTTTTAATTGATTATTTTTATAAAAAATTAAATTACTATTCTTTGATTTTCCTAAAAACCATTATACTTTGCTCATATTTTAAAAAAACATACAGCTAGTTTAGTTTCATTATTTTGTGTGCAAATACATTAGCTAACGACTATATGTCAATATATTATGCCAAAAGAGATACTAGCGCACTCTAAAAAGTCGTCAAAACGTAATGGCACATATGTAACCTTAATGAAACTTATTATTATTTAGTAATAGGAAATATCGGAAAATAAAATGTTTTTAAAAATTTGGCTTTTAAGTGTATTTTTTCTCTTTAATACTTCAACGGCTCAAACCCATAATCTTAAACCAGATCTCATAAAACATAGGGTAGAGTGGAATGTTGAAAATTGGGTGGAATACTATCAAAATAATATTGACCATTTCTTTCAAATCTTTGAAAGAAATGGTCAAGCTTTATACCATGCTCAGTTACCTCCCATAGTTGATACACAACAATCATCACATGTCCTTTATATTACAAAATGGCCTCGAGCCCGTGTTCCTTGGATAAAGTTACTCCAACAGAGATTTAAAGTTGTAAACATATGTTACCTGGGCGAGGTAAATGACTCATTATTGGCAGAGTGTTTGCAAGAGTTTTTGACTGAAAATACAAATTTTCCCATAACACTTATAACCGAGGGTCCCGTTGGCCCCATTCTTCAAAAAGTTCTTTTATCCTCTCCCCAAATTCCAACAGATAATATTAAAAAAATAGTCTGTATTTCAGACTGTTATACACTTTCTCCCTTTGGGGTTCATATTTCACAGGACTTTCTAAGCTTGGAACAAAAATTCTTAAAAAACCTTCCATTGCTTTGCCATTTTTACAAGCATTGGGTTTACGTAAAAGTTTAGAATTTTTAAGCCTTTGGGCTCAGTTTACATTATTAAGATGGGGCGATGAAACTTTGGTGAGAGAACATCTGGTAAACCGTAGGCATACGGGTATGACAAAGCTTTATAGGGAACTTTTCAAATCTAATGAGTATGCAAAGCTCAAAAGAGACTTTACTCATTCAAAAGGCTATCCTTTACCATCGGATGTGCACATATATAGTCAAGTGTTTGAAGAATTAAAAGGGTTAATAGAGGACATCAAAGAAAAGGGAGACTTACCCCAATGGGTGGATAAATTAATGGTTATTATGGGAAATGAAGATATTTATTCCAGTTCAAAGTCCCGAAAGGTTATTTATGATTTATTGAAGGTTAATCAAAAGATTAACTTGTCTCGTGGCCGTTATTCTTTAACGAGTGATGATCCAAAAAGTTTGAAGCAATTACTCGAAAAGATAATCAAGCACTAAAAGTAAAAACAAACTCTTATTTTTAATAATCTAAAATCATTTTTTAAAATGACTATAACTTGCACCCCAAAAAAAGAAAGATATAATTAAATTATGTTGTAATATTAAAGCGAATATCTTTAAAGTATATTATAACTATCTATTTTAATTCAATCAAGGAGATTACCATTGAAACTAATTAGTTTTTTACAGATTGTAGTTGCACTGGGTCTTCTTAATGTATGGTTACTTCGATATTCTAAAGAAACTCCCTATCGCGGCAGAAATGCTAAAAATCTTAAAGAAGAATTTATCGTTTATGGATTACCAAACTGGTTCCACTATCTTGTTGGTGCTTTAAAAATAGGTTCAGCAGTAGCGATGATTATTGGTTTGTGGAATCAACCTGTGGCCTTTGTCAGTGGAGTATTAGTGTCAACTTTAATGTTAGGAGCACTCATGATGCATTTGAAAGTTCAAGATCCCATTAAGAAATCAATTCCTGCAACTATAATGTTAATGATGAGTTCAATTATAGCCTATGAAAATGCCATACATTAAGTAAATAATAGTCATGTATATGGAAATCCTATGAACAGCTTCATACAATAAGCTATAACAATTACCACAACCAAAAATCATGTTCTCTTAAATAAAAATAGTACTAATGATTTAGTGATTTTAACGTGATGCACCTACGAGACAGTAGATGGATAAAATTATAAAAATGTAATGAGGCACATGTAACCTTAATGAGGTTTCTTGATCCTTGCTGATAACAAATGGCAACAAAATAGAGTTTTCGATAAAATATCTATTTATTAACAATAACTTACAGAAGAAATGGTGGAGGTGCCGGGAATTGAACCCGGGTCCAAAAAAAGGTCCTATCTAGGCGACTACATGCTTAGCTTTTTTAAAATTTCGAACGGTTATCAAAAAAGCAAAATTTTATGTTCTAGCCCAATAAATAAAATGATTTCCCTCGGGCGAAGAAACCAAGTCGGTCCGTAAAGGACGATCAAAAATTGCACGGACTCCCACAGTTTCTTTGATCGTAGCGACTTAAATTAAGCTGCTAATTGTAGATTGTTGCCAGTTAAAGGCTTAAAAGAGGTATTTTAAAAGGGTCTCTAATATCCCTTTGCGTGCTCCTGGAAATTTGCTTTTTCTGTCGAATCCAAATCACCCCCTTGAAATACTTATCATATTTTTATTATTTTCTCATAGAAGAATCATGACAGCTAAAATTAAAAATACTCTTGACGTTAAGAGTATTTTTAACTATTTCATTAGTTAATGAGATTTTTCTTAACTTTGTTTTTATTTTTTAATATATTACAAGCCTACGGTGTAGAACCTACTACCACAGAAGCTTACGAGATACAAATTAATGAAGTATTCTTGTGTTTATCTAAAGCTAATATGAATAACTGTTCTGCTCTAACTGGATCTCTAGACTGTATTAGCTTTTTGATTTCTGCACTTTCAGGTAACCAATTGAGTGACTTAAATAAAAAAATTGCTGATTCAAGACAAACTATTTCGAATGAAGAGGATGTTAAAAAAGTTATCAAAAAGTTCTTTCAAGATGAATTCAGCAAAAATAATCAAGTTTTTAATGAACTTCTAAAAATATTATCGTCCAATTTTTTGATCTTACAATATCCCCATTTAGGTTGGCATCTTTTTTCACCCAGAGAAAAAAAACCAAAACATATAATAGATAAATTAAAGAGATTAATTGAAACCCTTAAGAATCCCGCTTTCATAGAAACAGTATCGGATGTATATTACAATAATGTCAGTAAAATTGAAAGTAAAATTGAAGCAATACCCTAAGTTTACTCTTTCTGAGTTTTTGACTAAAACTTCTGATTTTTGTCTCTGTATCTTTGTTATCAACGAAAATCAAAAGCTCATTGATCAACTTAAAAAAATACAAAAACTCAAACTGCCTCTTGATATTATTATCGCTGACGGCGGGAGTACCGATGGAAGTACTGAGGAATCCGTTCTAAAATCTTTGAATGTGAGATCTCTTCTGACTAAAACTGGGCCGGGTAAACTGAGTGCCCAGATGAGAATGGCATTTCACTATGCTCTTGAACAAGGGTATAAAGGCGTTATTACCATGGATGGTAATAATAAAGATGATCCTAAAAGTCTTTCTCTATTCATTGATGCACTGATTCATGGAAAAGATCATATTCAAGGATCAAGGTTTATTCCTGGCGGTTATCATGAGAATACTCCTTTAAGTAGATTTTTAGCTGTTAAATGTATTCATGCACCTCTCATTTCTTTAGCTTCAGGATTTAGATATACTGATACGACTAATGGATTTAGAGCATATAGTTCTTCTTTTTTAAGTGATCCAAAATTAGATGTCTTTAGAGACATTTTTATAAAGTATGAACTGCATTATTATTTAGCCATTCAAGCCTGTAAATTAGGTTTTAAAGTATGTGAAGTTCCCACATCTAGAATCTATCCCTCAACAGGGAAAGTCCCCACTAAAATATCCCCTTTAAAAGGAAATTTTGAAGTTTTAATGACTCTATTTAAAGCTGTTATAGGAAGTTATAACCCCTAGTTTCAATTCCCTCAAAAAACTGTAATCTATTATATCAAATATAAGAGGTTCTATGATTCAAAATTCAGCACTCATTGGATATACAGGTTTTGTCGGTTCTCATTTTAATGATCTTATGGATTTCAATTATAAGTATAATTCTAAGAACAGTTCTGATATGTGTCATCAAGAATTTGATCTTGTCGTCTGTGCTGGTTTCCCAGCCGTTGTTTGGTTTGCCAATCAGAATCCTGATAAAGATTGGGCTGATATTCAAAAGCTTTTAAATCATTTAAAAACAATTAAAACAAAACATTTCGTCTTGATATCCACTGTATCTGTGTACCCTAATCCACAGAATGTTTCAGAGTTTACTCCTATTGATGAAACTCAAAATCTTCCTTACGGAAAACATCGTTACCTTGTTGAAAAATGGGTTCAAGATCACTTTTCTTCTGTAACAATTTTAAGACTTCCAGGCCTTTATGGTAAAGGACTCAAGAAAAATGTGATCTTCGATCTTCTTCACGATAATTGTCTTGAAATGATCCAAAAAGAATCTACTCTTCAATATTACAATTTAAGTAACATTGTTAAAGATATGATTAAGGCTCAGGAACATTCTATTCCTCTTTTAAATTTGGCATGTGAACCTATTAAGCATGCTGATCTAATCAATAAGTTTTTTCCTCATAAAGTTGTTGGCCAAAAACCTGGAGTACCCGCTCATTTTAATATGCAAAGTGATTATGCTTATCTATGGGGTAATGAGGAAAGTCCTTACTTATATACTCAGGATTATATTTGGAAGGATCTTAGTCATTTCATCTCTCAGCAATCTGCAGTTTCTATTTAAATGTCTTCGCTTTGTATTTCCGCTCTAGCTTGGGATATTCAGGATGAACCTAATATTCTTCCTATTCTCAAAAAACACTCTATTTATCACATAGAAGGAATCCCCTGGAGAATTTGGTCTCAAAAAAAATTCTTTCTCCCTGAAGAGTTTAAAGTTCAAGCTTTTCAAGCTCTCCTCTATGGATTTGATTCTCAAAACTTTCAACTCTTTGGAGATTCTTTCCAAAGACAAAAACTCATGGATCATCTTTTTGATATTTTAAAGGTAGCACATGATCTTAAAATTCGATCCTGTATCTTTGGTTCTCCTAAAAACAGAAGTTATGATTCTTCAATCTTATCTCCTAAAGAGGCTAAAATCATTGCTCTTAAATTCTTTAAAGAGTTAGGAGATCGTATTCAGGGATTTGATTCTTTCCTTTGTCTAGAACCTAATCCCACAATATATGGTTGTAATTTTCTAACGACTACAGAAGAAACCATAGAGTTTCTCCACGAACTTAACCATGAAAAGATCCTTTTAAATCTTGATCTCGGTGCAGTGACTCAAAACAATGAAGATATTCATCACTTATTGAGTCAAGTTAAAAATAGATTAGGCCATGTTCATATCAGTGAACCTGGATTGATGCCTATTAGTCAAAATCCGTTGCATTTGGAGTATGCTAAACATCTTAAAAACTTCCAATTCCCAGTTGTTATTTCAATAGAAATGAAAAAACTTTCTGAACCTTTAAAAGAATTGCCTTCTCTTCTTTCTTGGATTTCAAATACTTATAGGTAAACTCTTTATATGTGTCTTTTGAAAGCCTATGCTAGGTATAATCATCAAGTATGCCATTGAACTTGGTACAAAGTCTTATCATGAAATATTTTATATCATCAAATATTTCATGATTAAATAAACATATTAGTTTGTTATAGTTATAGACCCAAAATACGTGTATTGCTTCTTTACTCAGTAAGATGAAAAATAGATTAAGCTATGACTGTATTCATTTATTTCAACTCACTTAAATTCATTACCTTATGATCAAACATGACTTTTATGATGTGATTATTATAGGTGGAGGTTTCTATGGATGCTCTCTTGCTTGTTTCTTAAAAGATCATTTTTCCAAAGTTCTTGTTGTAGAGGGTCATGATGATCTGATGCAAAGAGCCTCCTATGTCAATCAAGCTAGAGTTCATAATGGTTATCATTACCCCAGACATTTCTTAACAGCAGTCAGATCTCATTCTAGTTTTCTCAGGTTTGTTAAAGACTATGAATCTTGTGTTGTTTCTGATTTTAAAAAATATTATGGAATTGCAAAAAAGTTTTCTAAAGTTTCAGCAAGACAGTTCCAAGCAACTATGGAACGTATAGGATCTTTTATAGAACCAGCTCCTCCAGCAATTTCATCTCTTTTCAATTCAGATCTTATGGAAAGTGTTTTTACAGTTCAAGAATATGCTTTTGATTCTCATAAATTAAAGTTACATGTTATAGAAAAAATGAAAAACCAGGGTGTTGAAACACTCTTAAACCATAAAGTTTCTCATATCCAAAATCAGAATCCTTTATCTTTAAAAGTCACTCCTGTAGATAAAAATAGTCCTTGGGATGAGTGTTCTCAACCCAGCACAGATTTAAAATGCACATGGGTGTTTAACACCACTTATGGGCATATTAATGATATTTTAAATACTTCTCAATTCAAACTCATTCCTTTAAAACAAGAAATTACTGAAATGTCTATTATTAATCTCCCTGGTGAACTTCAAGATAAAAGCTTTACGATAATGTGTGGACCATTTTTCTCAATTATGCCTTTTCCCTCTTTGAATGCTTGGACTCTGAGTCATGTCAGATACACTCCTCATAATTATTGGATTGAAAATCAAGGATCATTTAAAAGTTCTTATCAAATCCTAAATGAATATAAAAAAATCTCAGCTTATCCTTATATGATCCAAGATGTTTGTAGGTATATGCCTAGCATGCAAAAATCAGAATATTTAAAATCTCTTTGGGAAGTTAAAACAACATTGCCTTCTATGGAGCATAATGATGGAAGACCTATTCTTTTTTATCGTCATCCTGAAAATGCCAATGTCATTAGTATAATGGGTGGTAAAATCGATAATATTTATGATGTAATAGATGAAGTTAAGGTACAAATTTTATGAAGTCTGAGTTTATTTCTCTTGTGATTCCCTATCCTGCAACAGATAACAGTTTTTTCCCTGATATTGAAATTCTACAAAAAGTTTTACAAGATAATTTCTTATATTATGAAATTATTATTGTAGATGATGGTTTGCCCTGGCTTCCATGGGATGACTTGCTTTCTGTTTGTCCTGGGATCCGGCTCTTAAAACTTGTAAAACATTATGGAGAACAAATCGCTTTAACTGCTGGGTTAGATAGTGCTATTGGTGATTTAGCCATTATCTTTGATATACGTACAGATCCTGCTGATATTATTCCAAGTTTAGTGGAAGAATGCTTAACTAAAAAAGGAATCATTTATGGAATCCCTAAAAATCGCATCAGTAAAAGTTGGATCAGAAGAATTGGATCAGAAATTTTCCACGCGTACTGTCGCAGAGTCTTAAAGCTTAACTTTCAAAGAAAAGCGACTTTCTTAATGTGTATTCATAGACAAGCACTCAATGCTTTCACTCAAATTCGAGATCGATCTCGAATTTTAAGACTCTATGCTGCAACCTTAGGGTTTCCTCTTTATCATATTCGTTATAACCCTAAAAATGTTCAGTATCTTTATGCGAGATCTTTATGGAGAGACTTAGATATTGCTTTTGATATTTTAGCCACTGCATCTAAACATCCTTTACGTTGGTTGAGTTTCTTAGGTCTATTTTCTGCGATTCTTAATTTTATTTATGGTGTTTATATTGTAACCATATTTCTTTTTAATCCAGGTGTTGTAGCAGGATGGACAACTCTTTCTTTACAACAAGCTATTATGTTCTTTGTATTATTTGTACAGATGGCTATTCTTTCCGAGTATATTGGAAAGATCCTTTGGGAAACTCAAAATAAACCTCTTTATAGTTTCTTAGAAGAAAAAAACAGTTCCCATCTTTTAAATCTTGAAGGACAACGAAATATTATGCATCAATCTAGTTGATCTTCTTCTGGATTAGACTGAAATTTTTTTAATGTGACTAAAAGTCGATTTTGATAAGAACCATAAACCTTATCAAAATGCTGTTGGGTTTGCTTTAAAGACTGACCTAAACTTAAAAAATGTTTATCTAATGTTTTAGCTCTTTCTAAAAGTTTTTGAGAAAGAGCAAGTATTTCTTTTGTATGTGTTTCTAATTCTTGTTGTTTCCAACAATATGCCATGGTCTTCAAAAGTGAAATCAGAGATGTGGGAGTTGCAATCACAACTCCCTTAGATAAAGCCCACTCCATAAAACCCATATCAACTTCCAAAGTTAATAAATAAACAGATTCAATAGGAACATACATGAAAACAAATTCAGGATGTGAAGAAATATGCTTCCAATAGTTTTTGGAACTCAGAGTCTCTACATGACTTCTCATAAGTCTGACATGATCTTCTTTATGTTTTTTCTGATCTTCTTCCATATACAAATAAAAAGATGTCAAAGGACATTTTGCATCTACAGCAATGAATCGATCATAGGGTAACGTGATCACCAGATCGGGACGGATAGATTTATCTTCTGGAGACCATGTATTCTGTTCTAGAAAATCACAGTGTTTGAGCATACCAGATATTTCCACCAGTCTTCTGAGTTGGATTTCTGCCCATTGTCCACGAACATGGGGTTGAGTCAGAGCTTGACCAAGTTTTTGTGTTTGTTTTGAAAGTTCAAAATGCACCTGTGTGAGATTTTGAATTTGTTCTGAAAGTTTGATCTGGGTTTGAATATGATGACTTTTGAATTGATCGATGGATTTTTGATATTCATCGATTTTATCTTCAATCAGAAGATTTTTTTGATTCTTTCTTTGGCGAAAATACATCACTAAAACAATGATAACAATCGTTAGAAAAAGAACTCCTAAATCTAAAAGACTCAGATTAATCACTATAGAGGGATACCTTGTTCCCTAAGGAACGCATTTAAAGCAACCTTATCTTGAGATTTAGGATTACGGTAATGAATAATATAAGCACAATTTAAGAAAGCTTTTCCCCCGGGGAAGATCTTTTCCCGGGTTCCTGGAACAACGACAGCTCCTGGGGGAACATATCCCCTAAATTCTTCTGTCACAGATTTGGAAACATCATAAATAGGTGTTGTTGCGGTAATACAAACATTTGCAGCAACGATAGCATTTTCAGAGACAATAGCTCCTTCTACAATCACAGCACGACTTCCAATAAATGCATGATCTCCAATACAAACAGGGCGGGCAGAAGGAGGTTCTAAGACACCTCCTATACCAACACCACCAGCAAGGTGCACATAACTTCCTATTTGAGCACAAGAGCCTACGGTAGCCCATGTGTCCACCATGGTTCCTTTCGAAACATATGCTCCCACATTCACAAAAGATGGCATTAAGACACACTCTTCAGCAATAAAAGAGCCTTCTCTTACATAGGATCCGGGAAGTTTTCGAGAACCTTCAGAAGGTCCCATCATAGATAATTTATCCCAAGATTTATCACCTTGATTTTGATTTTTCCTTGTTCTAAATACTAAGAGAATGCCTTTTTTGACCCAATCAAAGACCTTCCAATCTTTAAGATTATCCATGGGCACTTGACCACAAGTGGGATCCTGCGGAGCCATAACTCTGAGTTTCCCCGCTTCTATAAGTTTTAGAAACTCTTGAAGATGATTTTGAAACTCACTATTTGATGAGTAAGTTGGGTCTTCCCAAGCTTTAAGAATGCTATTTTGAATTTTTTGAATATCCATTTGAAACCAACCAATTTTCTGCTGTTTTTTTGATAACACGATCTTTTGAATCACGAAAGAGCGCATCATAGTGCTCTTTTAATTCTTTATTTTTCATCTTACCTTGAGCCTGATGTAAAAACAGAAGCCAGGTATCCCCTTCTTGTTCATAACCCTTCTCTTTTAATGTAGGGATGACCCATTGATTTGCAGGATCTTTTTCATAGTTATTAATATAATAGGCCCATAATAAAGAAGAGATCTCTTTTTGGCATCCTGAACTCTGAAGATCTTTTTTCCACTGTTCCACAGACTTTATAGAATAAACTTTACTGTACTGGCTTTGAGATAAAGATTCTTTGAAATACTTACAAAATCCTTCATATCGATAAATAAAATCTATTTGACCCTTTAAAACTTCTTCTACCCATAATTTTGCATCAGCTTTTTTAAGGTAGGGTTTCCAGGCCATACTCATAAACTTTTGAGCTTTGACTCTTTGCCAGAAATCATCTTTTTTTAAATTCTTTTTTAATGAATCTAAATCTTGATAAACTTCTATAGGCTGAGTAAATCTTTTAAGATCTTGAGATATGATGAATTTTTTCCAAAATTGATTATCCACGGATATTTTGAGTTTTTCATATTCTTTTCTCAGAGCACTTCTTTCAGAAGTGGGAACATAAGGTCTTTTTTTATCTAATGGTTCCCATTTTTTATCACTTATAAAAAGACATCGATCATAAAAATCTTCTTGTTTCTCAGTCCACTTTAATACAGGCACTGTAGAAGTGAGATCTTTTCTCTCTTGGATTAACTTTAGAAATAAAGAGCAATCATTATTTTCATAAGCCTCAAAAATAGGAATCAAAGAGTAATCATCTAAAGAATCATACGTCTGATTCATAAAATTTTGTTTTTCTTTCCATAGAATTCGATTTTTATCATAAGCTTTCACAAACTCTGAAAAATTTAGATCTTGCGACTCTAGTTTAAATGCATGCATTCCTGCTTCTAATTGACATTTTATCAGCCAAGGAAAATTTTGAAATTGGAGTTGATGCATTTGAGATTCAAATGTTTCTAAAAAAAGATTGATTCTTTTTATAGAGTAATCCGGGTATGCCTGACAAAACTCTAAAGCATTAACAGCCATAAAACTGGGATGAAACTCAAGATTTTGAGTGATATAATGAGCATGCTCTTGCCATAAATCTTTATCTCTCAGCTGCATTCCCATTTCCGCAAGGCGAAGTCTTGCCCAAGGGGTAAAATCTCTGTCAGAAAATTTTTCTAAAAACATTTTAAAGTAAACAATCGCCTGTTGATAATTACCTTGCCAAAAAGATGTTTCTCCTAAATAAAATAAAGCTCCTGAATGATTAATTTCTGGAGGTTTAATACTCATGGCTTGAGAGAAGACAAGCTGTGCTACTCTAAAATCATTAGCACAAAAAAACAGATTTCCAATCATACTGAAAATCCAATATTCATGATGTTTAGTAATATTATTTAAAACAAAGGTTCCTTTAAGATTATCAATTGCTGCTAAATAATCTTTTCTTTGTAAAGCCATTTGAGATTTAAGCAAAAATAAACCTAGAGCTGCATCAAAATGACTTTTAGGTTGAAATCTTAAAAGTGATTGAACTTTTGGTTCTTTTAAAAAGAAAGGAGATTCTTTAGGTAATGATAAATTTCTTAAAAGGAGATCTTCATATTTATAAAGAAAAGGTTCTTGTTTTTTTTGTTTATGGAATACAAACATATTCCAAATAGTAGGGAGCATAATTCTGCTTTCCCACTCTTCTCTAAAACAAGGTTCTTTATCTAAAGTGACATCAAAATATTGCTGATCTTTTGAAAGAAACACAGACTGTGAATAGTTGAACCCCTGAGAAAAATCTAAATGTATTTTTTTGATTCCATTATCATGTTGTTCCCAATTCTTCATGATCTGAGTGGTTGTTTTTCGAATGGTTTCTATTTCTGCTTTTTTACCTTCAAAGATTTGAAAGAGATTTGCGTAAAAACGAATAAACAGAGTATCAGGATCATCTTTTTTGAGATTTTCTAAAACATCTTTGAATTTTTTCTGAGATAAAAGAATAATATTCTTATTAATCTCTTCATAATTTTTACCATGACCTTTAAATAAACAAAGAGACTTTGGAATGAAGAGTGAAAACTCGAAATCAACGAGAGGATAAGGAACTTTTTCCGGGTAGTATTCAAGTTTTTTTCCGTAGTAATCTTGGGGAAAACTCCAAAATAAAGGTGCTTTAGGTGGCTCTTTAATCTTAAGTTCATAAGAAAGAGAAAGTCCAAAAGCTTGGGAAAATAAGAGTAGGGCTAAAATCATCCCAGATCTAAACTAATATTCGTTTATCTTTTTGAGAACATCTTCTAGGGATTCTTTAATCCTCAGTTTCATTCCATTAAGAAAAGTTATTGTCGTATCTGGTAAATTTTCAACCCACTGAATATTATCTTCATTGACATAGATAATTTTACCATCCAATCTTTGAAGACTGATCATATATATTCTATATCGCTAAAGTTCTTCTCTGCCATATATTCAATATCATTTTTAGGGATAAGAACATGTTTAGATAAACTCTGCTCATGATGCAGAATTCGAGGGCATTCTTTATAAGAATTCTCAGCAAAGGAAAGCTGAAAGTCGCAATCTGCGAAATCTGCGGATTTCATTCCACAGATTCCTCTCACAACTAACTGTTGATTATCATCAACCGTTCCTTGGGTTACATAAAAGGGACATCGACACGGTTTAGATAACTTTATAAAAGTCATAGCCATCCTCCTTGAGGGTTGCATTGAGTAATGTTTTTCTTTAATTTATAAAGGCAATTACAACATTAACTCAACATGATGTCAAATTTTTAAGTTCAAAATATGACCTCTTATTTTGACTTAAAATAAGATAAAAAATTGGACTCACTGAACCCATTAAAAGAAGTTTATTGATTGATCGAGAATTTAAAAAATATTCAATTCTTTAAAAAAATTAAAGTTACCCTTGTTACCTTTAGATAAAACACATCTCTATAAACTCTTGTTCTTTTATTTAAATAGATTTTCACAAACATTCAAAATAAAGCTTGATTTTATGCTTCTTTTTAATGAATAATTCATTTTCTAAAGAACTTTTTATTCGTAAACCTCAAAGATTTTTAGAATAAAACACTATAAAGGCTCAAAATGAATCAGATCTTCAAAGATTCTTCCTCAAATGTTTTCAGTCAAAGTTTAAATATAAAAGGAGTACATCTTAAAAATAGAATTTTTCTCGCTCCTCTTGCAGGAGTTTCAGATATTCCTTTTCGTCGTATCTGTCAGGAAATGGGTGCAGGATTAACATTTGTGGAGATGTTATCTTCCACTGCACTCTCTTATAAAAATAAGAAAACACTCCAAATGGCTGAGCGTCATCCTGATGAAGAAATTTTAGGGGTTCAACTTACTGGGAATAGAGAAGATCATTTTAAAGATGGATTAGAAGTCTTAAATCAACAAAATTTTGAAGTGATCGATCTTAATATGGGCTGCCCTGTTAAAAAAGTTGTCCAATCTGGCTGTGGATCTGCTCTTCTTTTAGATTTAGAGAAAGTAGAGAAATTTTTTAATATCCTTAAAGACACTTCTCCGGGAAAGATTGTCTCCACTAAATTTCGTTTGGGTTATACAAGACAACAATTGATCATGGAAGATGTCTCTTTATTAGCGCAGAATACAGGTTTAGATATGATTACGATTCATGGGAGAACCCGGAATGAAAGATATGATACCCCTGTAGATCTTCACAGTATCTCTCTTGCCTTTAAGAATCTTAAAGAGCTTCCTCATAAACCATTGACCATTGCTAATGGAGATATCTTCTCCTTTGATGATGCTATGGATGCTTATAAGACAACTGAGTGTGATGCTGTGATGGTGAGTCGTGGAGCATTAGGAAATCCTTGGATATTTCAAGAGATCCTCCAAGGGGAGCCTATTCGTCCTCATATTGATGAGTGGATCGATGTGGTTTCTAGGCATCTATCTTACCAAAATGATTATTATAAGGATGAAACATTAGCTTCTATCCTTTTTCGTAAGCATTTGGTGTGGTATACAACGGGTTTTCCTGGTGTTAAAAAATTTCGGGAAAAAATTGGAACGCTGGAAACTCAAGAATCTATTTTAGACTATCTTAAAGAAATCTCTTTAACGATCCCTAAAGAGACACAACGTTCCTATCATGTTGACCAAAAGTCAGCGGTAAAATAATTCGTTTCATAATAAGGTTTCATCTATGATTTTAAAGGCATTCTCATGAGCACTCGATTACGCACTTTTAAAGATCTTGCTTTAAAAGAAGGTTCTACTGTTTTTTTAAGATTAGATCTTAATGTACCTATGCAAGACTCTGTGATTTCAGATGATTTTAGAATCACAGCTTCCCTTCCTACTCTCAAATATCTTTTAGAAAAGAAATGTAAGATCATTGCTTGTTCTCATTTAGGCCGTCCTAATGGGAAAGGATTTGAAGCTGAATTTTCTCTTGCTCCTGTGGGACAAAAAATCTCTGAATACCTAGGATGTGAAGTTCTCCTTTGTCCTGATTTTCTCAATCTTGGAGTGGATAAAATCGTAAGCGAACTCAATTCACCAGAACAAATGATCTTATTGGAAAATTTAAGATTTTTCTCCGGGGAAAAAAATGGAACGGATGAATTTTGTCAAAAGCTGTCATCTTTATGTGAATTCTATGTCAATGATGCTTTTGGAACTTCCCACAGACCTGATGCCTCTATGTATGGGGTACCTCTTCTTTTCCCCCTCGAAAAAAGATGTGCTGGATTTCTTGTTGAAAAAGAAGTTCGTTTCTTAGAAGAAGCTTTCTTAAAACCTAAACCTCCCGTAACAGCTATCTTTGGTGGATCAAAAGTCTCAGATAAGATTCAAGTGTTAGAACGCTTCTGTAATATTGCTCAACATATTATTGTGGGTGGAGCAATGGCTTACACTTTCCTCAAAGTTTTAGGGAAAGACATTGGCATCTCTAAATATGAAGCAGATAAATTAGATCTTGCTCAAAAGATATTAGAATACGCATCCCGCCGAAATGTAAAACTCTATTTCCCAGAAGATCATATCTGTGCTGCTTCTTTCGAAGAGTCTGCTGAATCCGTTCTTTGCCCTACTGCTGACATCCCTAAAAACCTTATGGGTATGGATATTGGCCCTTTAACTCTTGATGTGTACCAAAATATCATTAACTCTAGTCAAACAATTCTTTGGAATGGTCCCATGGGTGTTTTTGAATGGGATTCATTCTCTTTAGGAACCAAAGGCATCGCTCAAACTCTTGCAACCCGATCTCAAAAGGCAGGAGCGATTGTTGTTGTAGGAGGTGGGGACTCTGCTGCTGCTATGGAAAAATATCATCTCAAAGATAAAGTGACACATGTTTCCACTGGTGGTGGTGCAAGTTTAGAATTCTTAGAAGGAAAAGAACTTCCTGGAATTAAAGTCCTCAAAACTTACTATTAAAAATTATTTCAAACTCAATACCGGGAAACTTCATGAAAACAATTATTGGCAATTGGAAACTTAATAAAACTCCCTTAGAAGCTAAGAATGATATTAAAACTATCTTTGATTATTCTTCTGAGAAGAAGATCAATTCTTCCGTTTTTATTGCGCCTCCTCACCCTTATCTTGGTTACTTATCAGACATCTACCCTCAATATTCTTCGCAGATCCTTTCCCAAAACTCACAAGAGTTTCTAAAAGGTGCTTACACAGGTCATATCAGTCCTAAAATGCTTCATGATATGAAAGTGAAAGGAAGCCTTGTAGGACACAGCGAGTGCCGCTATATGAATACCGATGAAGGCATCTCTCATACTCTTAGTAGTCTTGAAGAAGAATCTTTACTTTGTGTTCTCTGTATCGGAGAATCCCTTGAAGAAAAAAAATCAAATCAAGGTTTAAAGAAACTGACTCATCAAATTAAAACTAATATTTCTCATACTCCTTTAAAAGGAAAACTCATGATAGCCTATGAACCTATTTGGGCTATTGGAACAGGTTTAACTGCTTCTTTAGAAGAGATCCAAAACACATTAGAACATATCTCTAAAGTTCTTTCTGAGAAGTCTTTAAATGTTCCTTTAATCTATGGTGGCAGTGTTGATGAAAATAATATTTCTGAAATTTGCTCTTTGCCTAAAGTGGATGGAGTTTTAGTGGGGGGTAAAAGTTTAGATCCTCAATACTTTATTAAGATGATCCAAAAACTTCTCTAATTTCTCTTCTAAATTTCAGAAAAATTTGTATGAGGAAGATCAAAGTATTCAAGCCCTTCTAATTGATAAGTTCTATGGGGTGTAATTTTTCCATAGTTATGAATTTCTAAAATGAGCTCTATCTGCTTTAAATGTAAAAATCGAATAAATTCATTAGTTTGAGAAAAAATTTCTGAATTCTCCAACTCTTCATAATGAAAAGAACAGGTCTTTAAAAGAGCGATCACAACGCGAGTATATTTTACAATATTACCTATGAAATTAATGTAATCGATACTTTCATTACTATACGGACTTATTTTTAACGATGAAGGAGTATTTTTTAACACACATTTTGTAGGTTCATATAAACTTGATTCTTCTGTAAAGAATTTAAGTCTCTTTATAATAATTTGAACAACATCTATGGTAGAAGAGTTGTCTTCTATGTGTTTTGATAAATGATCTAAAAAATCTTGAAGAATTTGAATTTGCTCTACTGTATTGATACGCACTTCAAAAAACTCACCGTGAATCACAAACTCTACATAACCCAAAAGTTTTTCTTGTATCTCGACCTTATCAGCGTTAACTCTAGGGAAAATAACCAATACTAAGTGTATTAATAAAAAATACATAGGATCCTTTTTCGAAAGGTTTCATTATCACACTCAAAAAAAGATTCATACGACTTATTGGTTTTTCCAAAGATTTTTCTCATACTTAAGCATAAGTTCTATTTCTTTTTCATCTGGATATCTCATTGCTTCAATACAGCTTCGATAATTTCTTGCTCCTTCCATTCCTATAATTAAAGCCCTTGAAATTAAAGCCTTAATCAATTTTCTTACCTGAAATACAATCTGTCTAAACTGAGCCTCTTGAAGGTATTTTTTTAAACTATCCTTGCCTATGCTTGCTGGAACTTTATTTATATCAATATCTTGGACTTGAGGTTCCTGGATAAGTTTAGAATCTATCCCAGCAAGATCAGCAATAAAATAAGTATAGTGGGTAACCATATTCAGAAAGTGCATAAATTCATCAGCTTTCTCCGTAAATAAAAGAATAGCCCCTCGTTCTAAAATATATTGAGTAATCTCTTGAACCCCTGATTTTTCAGTATTTAAATAACGTAGCCTAGCAAAAATTGCGCCTAAAACATCCATCATACTCATTTGAGGTTCAATTTCTGAGGAGAAGTTTTTGAGCTCTTTTTGAATGTATTGAATGTGTTGTTGAGTTATCTTAACTTCAAAAGTGTTATCTCCATAAATAAACTGTTGGGTTCTGACTTCTTCAGCTAGCCCTATAGAAAATAAATTTAAAATGAACATTCCTAGAAGAAAATACATAAAAAACCCTATTTTTGGCTAAAAGCGTTGCCCATACTAACAGATTATTCAAGTTAAATTAAGCTTTTATCAAAAAATAATCATAAATATAAAATAGTTCTTTAATTTTTTGTTTATTTTTGATAAATAGAAGAGTACTAAATACTTATCCATAAGAATTCTAATAACTACAAGGCATATTCAATATTATGAAATATTTAAAGTATATCATCACTTTATTGGCTTATATTTGCATAAATATCAATGTTTTAGCTGATTTTCATTCAGAACCTATCTCTGAAGTGCTAAATCTTGTTCAAACTTTTGAGACAGAAACATCTAAAGAAACTATTTTAACCTACATTGATGTTTATTTTGCTCATTGTTCAGGCAATCTCAAAAAGAAAATCAAAAATTTGATTCAAGAAATTTTTGGTCATAAAACTGATAATTCCGAATGGTTTCCAATTTTTAAAGATAAATTTCCAGATATATTTACAGTTTTTGATCTGACTGAGGCTTTTGAACCATCTGCTATTTTCACACCCACTATAGATTTTCAATTAGATTTTAAGGGTTACCAAGAAACTTATTTTAATGAAGATCCTATTATTTCGATTCAAAACAAAAGCTCTGTTTATCAAGCTTGGAAAGATAGACTTAATCTACTTGGTAAACCTGTCTACTATAATCTTGGTGCTTTAGGTGGCCTGGTACTCGTTGAAAGTCAGCAAGTATTTAATGATTTAATTCAAAAGGGTGTATCACCATTAAAATTACTCCCTTCCCAGTTAAAAATTAATCATATCTTTGGATTCCAATAATACGTAGCACATCTAAAAAAGAAGAGATCAAAGGCAAGACAATTCGAGATATAAATTTTTCAGGGTATAAGCTTAAGTAACTATTTGGAGAATCCTTTGAA
>CANGWC010000023.1 GCA_947457515.1 Silvanigrellaceae bacterium | reverse complement strand
CAAATATTTTTCAATAAAATATTTATAAAGAATAGTTTTTAGATTCTGATAAATAAGATAAAATTTAAAAAAATCTTTAGTTTTAATTGCTTATAAAAATCCAAAAAAATCAAATTATTTTTGAATTTTTGGGGTGCGGAATGTCGGTATCACTACAATCACTGAATTATGCTGTGTAACAAAAAGTGATCTTTTACGTCTTGAAGGCTTTGGAGCAAAAAAAGTAGAAGAAATAGAAGATAAATTAGCTGAACTTGGAAAATCTTTACAATCTGAATAACAAGTTAAATCAGTCTGGAGAAGCAACTTTCACCATAGCTGTTCGAATGATCCGATCGCCTAATTTATAGCCAGCAACAAATTCTTCAATCACAGTATCTTGAGTGATATCAGGATCAACCACTTTGGAAATGGCTTGGTGATATTCAGGATTGAAAGCAGAGTCTTTACCAGGAAGTCTTTCCACTCCGTTTTTCTTGAGGGCTTTATCAATTTCTTTAGAAACGATTTCAATGCCTTCTACTAAAGGAATGAATTGTGCATCAAGTTTTGATTTGTTTTCATGAATAAGAACAAGAGCTCTTTCAAAAGCATCTACGGTAGAAAGAAGATCTTTAACAAATTCTTGAATAGCATAAGTTCTGATTTCTACTTTTTCTCGATCCCAACGTTTACGAGCATTTTCTGCTTCTGCAGCAATGCGTAACATGCGATCAAGAGTTGTTTTTTGTTCTTCTGTTTTTTGAATCAGTTGAAGTTCTAATTCAGAAAGTTCCGTAGGATTTTCTGTTTCTAAATGAATCTCTTCTTCAGAAGAAGGAAGAGGTGATTCTTTAGATTCTGGGTTTTGAGGATTTATTTCATCCATGATGGGTACTCCTGAGGTAAATAAGGTTTCAGTGCACTAGGTATTTTAAGTGTATGGTCTTGTTGTTGATGATTTTCTAAGAAAGGAATGAGAATTCTAGGAGAAGCTACAAGAGTGTTATTTAAAGAGTAACAGTACTCTCCTTGGAATTTCATTTTCAATCTTCGTGCCTGAAAATCATAGAAAGCAGAACAACTATGAGTTTCGCCATAGTTCTCTCTGCTGGGCATCCATGTTTCTATATCAAATTTTCGGACCTGACCAAAGCCTAATTCTCCCGTGCAAGCCTGAACCACTCGATAAGGAAGTTCTAATGCTTGAAGAAGAGCCTCTGAATTACCTAAGATCTCTTCTTGAAGTTTATCACTGGTTTCTTTATGAGGTGGACAGATAATAACTTGTTCACATTTTTGGAATTGGTGAACTCTGTATAAGCCTTTGGTGTCTTTTCCATGGGCACCAGCTTCTCTTCTAAAGCAGGGAGTCACTGCACAAACTCTTAAGGGAAGATCAGTTTCTGTAAATTGAGTATTTTGATAGAAAGCCATGAGACTGACTTCTGCAGTCCCTACTAACCAAAGATCGTCTTTTTCAAATTGATACGCATCATCAGCTCCTAAAGGAAGATAGCCTGTACCTTCCATGGCTTCTCTTTTAACAAGAATGGGAACATGAAGGATTTGGAAGTTACGTTGTCTTAGAAGATCTAAGGCAAGAGAGAAAATAGCTCTTTCAAGAATAAAGCCCCAAGTTTTAAGGGCATAACCTCGAGATCCACTGATTGAAGTCGCTCTTTGGAAATCAACAATGTCCCATTTTTGGATCAGATCGATATGATTCAAAAATGGAAAATCAAACTGAGTCGGAGATCTCCATGTTTTAATAATAGGATTATCAGCTTCTGTTTTACCTATAGGAGTATCATCAGAAGGAAGATTAGGTACTGAGAGAAGGATCTTTGAGAAGACTTCTTCTATATCTCTTAAAGAGACTTCAAGGGATTTGAGTTCTTGATTGATCGTTTGAACTTCACTGATGAGAGTTTTCTTTTGGGTAGGATCTTTTTCCTGGGAGACTTTAAAAGAATAGTCATTCCTTTGGGATCTGAGTTTTTCGACTCTTTGAAGTAAGGAAAGACGATCTTCATAAGTTTTTTTGTAGGTGATGGGATCAAAAGAGAAACCTTTAAGTTTTGATTTTGTTTCAAAAGCTTCAAGGTTTTCGAGGATAAATTTAGGATCTAACATAATGAATTACAAAGAAGTTGGAGTTACTGTTTCTGGTGAACAGTATCTCGAATAGTCATCGAGATTCATAAATTCCGAAGGGTTAAGATTTGCTTCCACGCAGATCAGCCAAACCTCAGAGTTAAGATCAGGTAAGGAAAGATTCTCTTGTCTTTCAATTACTTTTCCTGAGATAGGAGCGATGAGATCGGAAACGGTTTTGGTCGCTTCAATCGTGGCAAAAGATTCACCTTTTTGAATGAGGGAATTTACAAGAGGAAGCTGAAGATCGATGGGTTTTCCATGTTCCGAAAAAAAGAATTCGGTTAATCCTAGATACCAAATATTAGGTTTTGAAGACTGAAGCCAAAAATGATCATCAGTGTAGAGCATGATTTTAGGATTGAGAGTGATAGGAGAATGGATAGGATTAAGAGACGACATTGAGAGTTTTCTTCAGATCTTCGTAAAGACGAAAGCTTTGAGAGATCAGGGCATGAGCCCCTTGTCGATCTTGCCATCCAGAAATGTGGACAGTTTTGTTTTCTAGATTTTTATAAGTTTTGAAGAACTGTTCAATTTCTTTCAGAGTATGAGGATTCACTTGAGAAAGATTATCAATATGTTTAAAGACAGGATCTCCTTCACAAACGGCTAAGATCTTATCATCTTCTTCTCCACCATCTACCATTTTTAAAGCACCTACAGGACGACAATTTACAAGTGCGCCTGGTTGGATAGGGTGTTGGCAAAGAATCATAATATCTAAAGGATCTTTATCTTCACAGTAAGTGCGAGGAATAAATCCATAATTTTGAGGATAAAAAACAGCACTGGATAAAACGCGATCTAAGAAAAGAAGACCACTTTCTTTATGAAGTTCATATTTACAGGAAGACTTCTGAGAAATTTCATTAAATGCTAAAACAACAGAAGGAGCTTCAGAGCCAGGGTTAAGATCATGCCAAGGATTCATAAGGGGTCTCCGGTGAGTAGGTGAGTATATCCATGATTTCTTCTCGAGAAAAGGAAGAATAGATGTCTTTTTCATGATTCATGAAATTATCGAATATTTTTTTCTTTTTGAGGATCAATTCATGGATTCTCTCTTCCACAGTTCCTCTTGTGATCAATTTATAAACCTGAACATTTTGTTTCTGTCCAATACGGTAAACACGATCTGTAGCTTGGTCTTCTTTGGCCGCATTCCACCAACGATCATAATGGATCACAACGTTAGCTGTAGTGAGATCAATTCCCACACCACCTGCCAGTAAAGATCCTAAGAAGATCTTGATCTCTGGATTCTCTTGGAAAGAACGAACAACATCTCCTCTATTCTTAGTTTCACCTGTTAAACAAACATGAGAAATTTGTCTCATATCCAGGATACGTTTTAAAATATGAATCATTTTTGCATATTGAGAAAAGATCACAATTTTGAAACCAGAAGCTAAAGAAGAATCAATCAGTTCTAAAAGAAGTTCTAATTTACCACTGGGAATTCTTTCATAGCGTGGATCAACAAGACCTGGATAGATAGCAATTTGTTTGAGAAGAGTGATCAATGCAAAAATATGAATGTAAGGAATAGGTCCTTTTTGAGAAACGATTTCATCCATTAAAGGTTTGCCTTTAAGTGACAAAGCTTCTTGATAAAGTTTTTGTTGTTCTGGGGTAAGAGAACAGTATCTTAAGTCTTCGACTTTATCTGGAAGTTCCGTTAGAACATCACTCTTAATTCTTCTAAGTTTAAAAGGAGCAATTAAATGCTTAAGATCTTTGTCTTTAAGATTTTTAAAATCTTTAGCGGTACCTAAATAACCTGGTAAAACAAAATCGAATAATGTTCGAAGTTCTGTGACTTGATTTTCTAAGGGAGTTCCTGAAAGACAAATACGACTTTGTCCATGAATCAATCGACATGCTTGGTATGTTTGAGAAACATGACTTTTAACAAGATGAGCTTCATCCAAAAGAATCACATTAAACTTTTGAGTTTTAATTTTATCAATATCTCTAAGTAAAATACCATAGGTCGTTAAGAGAACACCGTGGAAGTGAGTATCCCAAACTCTACCTGTGCCTGTATATCTGATCACAGGAAGGTTAGGAGCATAAGCTTCTATTTT
Organism: Silvanigrellaceae bacterium; assembly: GCA_947457515.1. GTDB lineage: Bacteria > Bdellovibrionota_B > Oligoflexia > Silvanigrellales > CANGWC01 > CANGWC01. Next base: position 14,056 of record CANGWC010000023.1, on the reverse strand, counting down.
GTTTAACCAGTGATCAATCACGCTATTAGGACAGACAACAAGAGAAGGTAACTTTTGATAGAAATGACAAGAGTAGAGTAACGCAAGAGCTTGATGTGTTTTCCCTAAACCCATTTCATCGGCAAGAAGACCACCTAATTTCTCTTTAAATAACCACCACAACCACCTAAATCCTTCTTCTTGATAAGATCTCAGAGGAATAGGATGTTCTGGTAAAGGATCTGAAAGATGAAATTCAATTTTCTGACCTAACTGACTTTGTAATCTGAGTCCCTCTAATTTAGAGATCATGATCTCGGAAGTCTCTTCTTTCACAAGAGCGGGGTTCTTAGGAATCAGCCAATCAAATTCTTTTGTGATTTTAATCCAACCATCTTCAGATGGGATAAACTCTCTGCCTAAAATTCTAGCTCTTAAGACTTCTTGTAAAGATGAAGATTCTAGAAGAAGACCATGTTCCAGTGCTGTAAAATCCACATGAGGAGATGTTGATTCAATAAAATTAAATTCACCATGGACTTCAACATGAGCAATGTTTCTTAGACTCTTAAAGTCGTCATATACAAGTTGAGCAGCCATGTCTTGAGAAAGGATCATGGAAGAAGAAAGGTTATTCCACTTTTCCCACTGTTCAGGAGTCATCTCATCATTAAAGCCAATAGGCTCTTTGGCGTAACCCTCCAGTAAGGAAAAAGTGACAGTATAATTTTCAGAATCTAAATATTTTTTAGCTAAGATTTTACCAGATTCATCTTCAATGGTGACACCTTGAAGAATATGAATGCTGTCTTGAGATTGTTTTTCAACATAGAAAAATCTTTTTGCTTTAAAAGAAGAATGAACTAACGTTAAAGGAGCGATTTCTTCTTTAGGGGTTTCCGAGTAATATTCTGATATTCCTAAGTAATCTAAAAATTGAGGCTCAAAAAAAAGATTTTGAAAGAACGCTGAAAGATGCTGACAAGCGACACCTTTGCGACGATAAACAAGACAACTACACTCTTTCCACTGAAGAGATTGTGAAGAACGATTCACTTTGATTCGAACAGTTTCTGTTCGAGACTCATCTCTAATTTTAGCTGTGAATACATCATTATTCATAACGATATCAGTACAAGGAAGAAGTCTGCCTTGCTCCCAATAGTCATCAGAAAAAAGAGAACGAAATTTTTTAAATACCAAAGACATGCAATACGATTATAGGGTTAAAGAAGATCCGAGGATCGAAGGTATTCTGAAAGTGTCTTACGAGCAACCTCACTAGCTCTAATGGGGTTGTTTGTAGGGCTAGAAACTAAGACACTAATCGCAATAGGATTCCTTCCTCCTAAGGGAGCAATACCACTAAACCAGGTATGAAGTACATTTCTATTATCCATGTCCTTGAGAGTACCTGTTTTTCCTGCGATATCGAATCGAAATTTTTTCTCACTTCTAAAATACCTTCTACTTGTACCTGTTAAAACAGTTTCTTGCATCATAGAAATGAGTTGATTCGATGTTGATTCCTTAAAAACATCAGAAAGAACCTTAGGAACTCCTGTATAAACAAGTTTTCCCTCTTTATAAATATTTGAAACAATATAAGGTGTCATCATTTTTCCACCAAAGCCAACGGTCTGAGATAATAAAGCAGCATGGATAGGAGAGATCCGAGAAGGAGCAAACCCTGCTCCTAATTCACCGACTTCCTTAGGAGAAGCTTGGGAAGGATCCGGGATATCCATATAACTGGGTTCTATTTCTAGGTCTGTCAGAATAGGACTATTAAAATAGTACTTATGAAGAGTATCATTCAAAGTTGAAAGTCCAGACCAATACAAAGCTAATCTTGCAAAGACTGTATTACAGCTCATTCCAAAAGCTTTTGCTAAAGACATATGTTGTCTGTCTGATTTTTTATCTCGAAGCCAGTTTTTATAGTGAAGCTTTCCACAACCACCACTGAATGGAATTTGGATATCCGGGGATAAAGAAGTTTTCTCTATACTGGCACCAGCAGTGATGATTTTAATCAGGCTTGCCGCAGGAGCGTAGGCAGATGTTACAAGAGAAGATGACTGTTTGGTCATGGCTTCTTTTTTTTCTCCTAATGCAAGTATTTTGCCTGTTTGCGTATCTAAGATAACAACAGCAATGGAACTTCCCCTGGTTTTTTGAATATTTCTTGTCACGAGTTCTTGAAGATCAGGTTTTAATGTTAATGTAAAGTGAAGATCGTTTTTCTTAATTGAGTAAGAGTCTGAAGATCTGATGAGATTTGAAGACTCTTCTTCCCACCGTAAAGGTAAAGATAAGGAAGATGAATCAGCGACTGAAAATGCACCTAATCTAAAGGTATAAAAAACAGCATGAATCCAAAAGATATTCTTCAATGTCATCATATTTCCGTGTCCTATACCATCCAAGGAGATCGGATCAACAGCCTAAAAGAGTGGATGGTACATAGGCTTCGACGTATTCCTCTCAGTATAACAAAAGTTGAGGCATTACGTCATGTCAATTTGAAATTAGAATCAGGAGAGTGTCTAGGTCTCATCGGTCATAATGGTTCCGGCAAATCAACTTTACTTAAAGTCATAGCAGGTATTTTAGTTCCTAAAGAAGGACAAATTCATCGTCATGGCAGAATGACATCCCTCATAGAATTAGGAGCCGGGTTTGATCCAGAACTTTCTGGAATTGAAAATATTATTTTAGCCTGTTCTCTCGCAGGACTCAGTCTTAAAGAAATCGAAGCTGATATGGAAAGCATCATTGATTTTGCGGAGTTAAAGGATGTGATTCATCGTCCTGTTAAGACTTATTCTTCTGGTATGTACGCTAGATTAGGTTTTGCCTGTGCTACAGTTAGAGATCCAGAAGTGATCCTCATTGATGAGGTTCTTGCTGTGGGAGATGAAAACTTTCAAAAGAAATGTTTCACAAGACTCCAAGAACTTAAATCAAAAGGCAGATCAATGGTCCTTGTCAGTCATGACATGAGTACGATTCAAAGTTTCTGTGATCATGTAGGTGTTCTCAATAAAGGACAGCTCGTATTCTATGGTGAACCTGAAAAAGGCATACAATGTTATCGAGATCTTTTTAAAGATAATACTCCTCTTAAGGAAGAGATCCCTTTTGAATTTGGAGAGTACATTGGAGATACTGTTCATACAGGTAAAATTCAAGAATTCAAAAAAAACATTCAAATCATTTCTTTAATGGTCAAAAAAGACTTAAAAATTAGATACCGTAATTCTTTCTTAGGATATCTTTGGAGTATGCTCAATCCTCTTCTTATGATGACGGTTTTAGGAGTGGTCTTCACAAAGTTTATGTCTTTTGAATTGCCCTATCCTTATCTATTCTTTTTATCCGGGATTCTTCCTTGGAACTTCTTTTCTCAAAGTCTCTCTTCCGGGATCCACAGTATTGTCAATAATACAGCTCTTCTTAAGAAAGTTGCTATTCCTACATATATCTTCCCCGTTGTGACTGTTATGGCAGTATTTGTGAATATGATATTCGCTATGGTTCCCTATACAGCAGTTGCTTTATTTTCGGGGATGAACATTGTTTCGTTTTTGATGTTTCCTATTATGGCACTCATTTTTTTCTTTTTTGTCACAGGATGTACTCTCATTTTAAGCACAATCAATGTCTTCTTTAGAGATATAGGACATATGTTAGAAAGCATTTTACAAATTATTTTTTATGCGACACCTATTGTCTATCCTATCACTCGAATCCCTGAATCTTTAGTGAAGTATTTTGCTTTAAATCCACTGGCAATTTATATCAATGCCATTCGATCGAGCCTTTATATTTATGAGATTCCTACTTTAGAACAATGGGCTTTGATAGGTATTTGGGCTTTGGGAGTATTTGTTTTAGGTTTTTGGATCAACCAGAAGTTTCAACATAAGTTTATATTTCACCTCTAGAAGATAAAAAACTTATTTTTAGAGTATTCTTAAGTATTTAGATTTTATAATTCTATTTTTATTAAGTTTGGTTTTTTTTTTTTCGATATAAAAGGAATGAAAAATAAATATCTTATTACCTTTTCAAGTAGCTTAATCATGGTCGGTTGTTCTTTTAAGCAAGAACAATCTGAGACAAAAGCCAAGCCTAATAAAGTTTTACAAGAAGCACTTAAAATTACTGAAACAGCCGCGATTCATAATAGAAGTTTGGAAGAAACAGTTGCAATTGTTTCATTAAGCCAGCGTTTAAAAGACGAAAAGAGCTTAGGATTCAAGATAATTAGCTTTGAAGCATTCGAGAATGGAGCACCTGGTATAATTAGAGGTATGTGGGATTTTTTTCAAAAAAATAGTAGAAAATTAAATGAAAATGAAATTAAATCGTTAGTTGATATTGTTAAAGATAAAGATAATATTGGAAGATCTCAAAGAATGAACAGTTATTCAAAATATTTTTTTCAAGCAGTAAGCGCAAGAAAGAATACTTTTGAAAATCTATATTATGAAACATGGGAGAGTTACGCAAAACATATTAAAAAACTCAATCAGCATTCCAAGAGTGAGGCTGAAATAAAACTCCTCGAAAAAGTCAGTCTAAAAACTCAAGCAGTAGCTTATTTAAAATATTATTATGGAATTTGGGAATACGTTTCTCCTCAAGAGAACCCTGAGTTAGCAAATGAAATTAAGGCAACTCTTCTAAAGAACTTAAATGAAACTTATGTAGCTAATTTAAAGAAGAATAAAATTGATACATCTTGGCTTGTAGGAGAAGGCTCTCTTTCCGAAAAGCTTTTCTCTAATTGATAGATGGTTTTTTAGATTTCGTCTGTAATATTCGTGATTGTTAGAAAGCATTTTACAAATTGTTTTTTATGCGACACCTATTGTCTATCCTATCACTCGCATCCCTGAGTCTTTAGTGAAGTATTTTGCTTTAAATCCACTGGCAATTTATATCAATGCCATTCGATCCAGTCTTTATATTTATGAGATTCCCACAATAGAACAATGGGGTATGATATTAATTTGGGCTTTGGGAGTATTTGTTTTAGGTTTTTGGATCAATCAGAAGTTTCAATATAAGTTTATATTTCATCTCTAGAAGATAAAACACTTATTTTTAGAGTATTCTTAGGTATTTGGATTTTATAATTCTATTTTTGTTAAGTTTGGTTTTTTTTTTTTCGATATAAAAGGAATGAAAATACAAAAATATCTTATTCCTATTTTAATATCATTGATAATAGGGTGTTCTCTAAAGCAAGAACAATCTGAAACAAAAGCTAATGTTCGTAAAAGTTTAGACGAAGCTCTTGAAATCACTCAAACAAAAGCCAACTCTACTAAAGCTACCTCAAAAGCAGTTATTAATGGAATAGGGGACATTAATAATCGAAGTTTGGAAGAAGCACTTGCCACTATTCCAGTAAGCCAGCGTCTGAAAGACGAAAAGAGGTATGCCTCCCAGATGATTAACTTTGAGCGACTCGATTATCAAGCGCCTAATGCTCTCAATGATATGTATAGTTTTTTTCAACAAAATAGTAAGAAATTATCTGATAATCAGATTAAATCCTTAGTTGATATTGTTAAAGATAAAGATAATTCTACAAGAGCTGAAGCAATGAATAGCTTTTCAAAAAGTTTTTTCCAATCAATAAAAGCAAAATATACTACATTTGAAAATCTGCACTCTTTAACATGGAAGAGTTACGAAGAAGGCCTTCAAAGAATCACTCAGCATTCCAAGAGCGCGGCTGAAATAAAACTACTCACAAAAGTCAGTCTAAAAACACAAGCAGTGGCTTATTTAAAGTACTATTATGGAATTTGGGAGTACGTTTCCCCGCAAGAGAATCCTCAGTTAGCTAATGAAATTAAAGAAACGGTTCTAAAGAACTTAAATGAAAAATATGTAGCTAATTTAAAGAAAAATAAAATAGATACATCTTGGCTTGTAGGCCCAGGTTCTCTTTCCGAAAAGCTTTTTTCTAATTGATAGATAGTTCTTTAGATTTCATCTGTAATATCAATAGACTCAATATGCTTAGCTTTCCACGTAACCCGGGTATGGTAAGCATAATTACAAAACGTTGCTATGGTGACTCCGATAAAGTTAGCTAACCATAAAGGCAGATACTGACACAAAAACAATGCTGTCAGATAATGTAGGCTTGAGCCTATCATGCTGCCTAGTTGATATTTTAAAAATCGTTTTCCCAGATCCTGAAAGAAACTAGAATGCCCAAAAGTCCAGAAATGATTCAAAACATAGTTATGAACCAAACTGCATTCAATCGCTAAAATAAGAGCAATGCTTTCAGGAACACCTAAAGCTATAAACCCATATAAGGCACCATAGTTAATGACAAGCCCTATAATACCCACAGCAATATACTTTATGAATCTCAAAGATATTTTAGCTTGAAAGTACTTATAAATATTTGAAATCCATAAATTAATCATATGATTTCTCGCCTTTAGGCTGTTTTAGACATAGCAAGAAGAGATTTAGCTTTGATTTTCATCTTTCTTTTCTTACGGGATACGATTTGTTTCATTTTACGAGTTCTACGGTTGTCTTTTTTACCCATGATTTTTTCCTTTTTGAAATCCTATAGTAATAGGCATAGAAGTACATAAAAGCATAAAACATAAGGAGAAGGAAATAGAGAACTTCATAAAGTCATGGATTCTGACTTTTTATTCAATAAAAACAAGGATAATCAAAAATCATGATTTAAATTTCTGGAGTTAATTTTTGTAAAGAAGAAAGAAAAATAATAATTCTATAAATTTAAGGCCGCCGCTCTGTCTTTATTTTATTGATAATTGATATTATTATGTAATTTTAAATAATTCTGTTTATTAAAAAATATCAATTGATATTTTAAATGATGGGAGTAAATTGAGGCTTATATGATTTTGAGAAATTGAATATGCTAACAAAATTCCTCCAAAAAACCTTTATATTTATCATGATCCTCCCTCTTCAAATCTGGGGGGATTCTTTAGCACAGTCTCCTTCGAAGAGTTCTGTATTTTTATCTGAAGGCTATCTGGAAAAACTAACTCAATTTTTAAAGAAAAATAGTTATTTTACTGTAACCTTAATCGAAAAAAATTTTTATGGGGGAAATTTGTTTTCCCTTGAATTTTCTCAGGAAGCTAAAGATATTTTTGAGAAGAGTGCCGATTCTCATCTGGCTTACATAATTGGTGTGGATGAATTCTCCATCAATACAGAACACACTATTTGGCAATATTTATCAATTATTTTTAATGAGCATAAAGATAATGATCATTGGGAAACAATGGACAATCCCAATTTTAAACCTGATTTTATTAAAAGAATGGAAAATGTTTTAATAAAAGAAGAAATCTCTAATCCTTTAAGGATTATTCATTTTATTAACTCTGAAAAACTTTCTAGTTTTTTAGGATATCGTACTGGAAAAAATAATCTAGGATATCTAAAAGTAACAGCTCCAGATGCAGATGCTTTAAGCAATAATTTAAGAAGGTTAAGTAAGCATATCACATTAAGTCAATTTAAATTGCCTCTTTCGGTTTATGCAAGTAGAGGGAAGCTATCTTCTGAGGAGTGCATCACACGATTTGTAAGAGATAGGCAGATCCCATTAGCGCCTATAAACAGAAAGAGTAAATTTTTGCACGATCAAACTCATATTCCTTCTTTATTGATGATTACTCAAAGGCTCTTCAAATCTTACCAAAAGTTAGGGCGTTCTGTTTTGCTGTTTTCTAGATATTTAGATGAAAAAATCATTTCATATATGAAATTAGGTGAAGAGAATAAATATACAATACTTAAAGAAATTAAAGAGCAGTTATTGCGTAAAGTCGTAGTTCAAATAGATCTATTGGGTAATGTTCCTAGATTAAGCCTACAGCATACTACTGCAGAGCTAGAAACCAAAAGAGATTTAGACAATATGACTAATCCCATGGTGGAGAATAAGCTGGCGGAGATCATTCATAATATTGTATGGAAATATTTAAATCAGTTTCCCAATATAGATGAAATTGAAAAAGGTTTTTTTGAAAGATACCCAAAACTTTTAAATTACAGTTTTCTACCAAAAGGGGTCACTCATTTGGGACAGCTTTTTATAGAAAGCAGAGAACAGTTAAAATATCTACGTCAACTAGAACTTCCAGCCAATTAAGATTTCTTGGCTTTTGTAAATCCAAGAATAATAGGAACTAAAACAGACAAAAGCATAAAACATAATGAGAAGAAAATCGGAATCTCTATAAAGCCATGGAGAATAAGTTTTATCCCAATGAAAACAAGGATAATAGAAACTCCATAGTGAAGGTATTCAAATTTTTCCACTAGGGCTTGGCAAAGGAAGTAAAGAGATCTTAATCCTAGAATAGCCCATAGATTAGAAGTGATCACTATAAAGGGATCTGTAGTTATCGCTAAAACAGCAGGAACAGAATCCATAGCAAAGAGGATATCACTGAATTCAATGGTTAATAGAGCTAAAAAAGCTTTTGTAAAGAAAAGCTTCTTATCTTTAATCACCCAAAAACCCGGAGAGGTTTCGTCTAAAGGAATGAGTTTTTTCAGATGATTGAAAAAAGGATTGGGTTGATTTTCTTCATGTTGAAAAAGAAGCTTCCATCCAGAGTAGATCAAAAAGATCCCAAAAACATAGAAGATCCATTGAAATTTATGAATCAGGAAGATTCCCCCTAAAATAAAGAGAACTCTTAAAATAATCGCTCCTAGGATCCCATACCTTAGAATTCTAGCCTGCATAGGGGTATCCAGTTGATACATTTTAAAAATACTTAAGAATACAAAGAGGTTATCAATAGAAAGGCTTTTTTCCATGAGATACCCGGAGAAGAATTCGATGGCTTTTTCCCAGGATTGAAAAAACCCAATCAATACACCAAAAATACAAGCCCCAATGATGAAGAGAATACTGATAATGGTTTGTTTTTTTAAAAAAGAATTCATCGCCATACGGTAACACTTTCCTAAGATGGTTTTAAACTGACAGGGACATATTTGTCATTTGACTGAATCTGACTCAGATCTGGGCAATATTTTGTTGAGTGGAAAATTTTTCCGACTTTTAGGCTAACGAAATGATCTTTTTTTATTTGAAGGTTTTGCAACAATAAAGAAAAGGGATTCTTATGGCAGAGCAAGAAGATAAAAAAGATTCAAAAGATAAAAAAGATTCAAAAGAAGAAAAAGATCCTAAAGGAGAAGTGGCAGCTCCTCCTAAGAAATCTAAGCTTCTTTTCATCATTTTAGGAATTGCTATTGTAGGTGGCGGTGGTGGTGGATTTTTAGCTTACAAGATGTTTTTCAAGAAACCTGTGGAGGATTCAAAAGATGCTCCTGCAGATGATCATGGAGATAAAAAAGATGCCTCTGCTGAGAAGAAAGATGCTTCTGGAGACAAAAAGGATGAGCATGCTGAGAAGAAAGACGACAAAGGTGAGAAAAAAGATGATCACGGTGAGAAGAAAGATGCCCCTGGAGACAAAAAAGACGACAAAGGTGAGAAGAAAGATGACCATGGCTCAAAATCAGAATCTGAAGAACCTAAAAAAGATGAAAAAGCTAAGAACGATCCTAATGCCTTTGGGGATACTTTTGTTATCTCTAAAATGGATATCAATTTAGATAATCCTTTAGAGAATAGATATATTCACTTATCTCTGACTTTAGAATACGCAGGTGGCAAATCTCAAGAAGAAAACTTAAAGAAGCGAGAGCCGCAGATTAGAGATGTGATTATCACAGCAGCATCTACTCGGACTCGTGCAGAACTTCTTAGTCCATATGGCAAACAAAGATTACGTCAGGAAATCTTTAATAAATTAAACGAAGTTTTAGATAAACCCATCAAAAAGGTTTATTTCACAGATTTTTTGGTGGAGTGATTATGGATCAAGTATTAAGTCAAAACGAAGTCGATGCTCTTTTGAATTCTGTCTCTGATAGCAGAGCGGATACAGCACAAGAAATCAAAGCACCTCAAACTTCAGTCATTCGTTATGATCTTGCTAATCAAGATAAGATCATCCGGGGAAGAATGCCTACTTTGGATATTATCCACGATAGGTTTATCCGTTTATTTAGAATTTCACTTTCAGCACTCTTAAGAAAAGTCGCTAATATTGGAATTAACAGTTCAGGCCCGGTTAAGTTCGGTGAATTTATGACTTCACTGCCTCTGCCCAGTTGTTTGAATATTTTAAGATTTGAGCCTTTAAGAGGTTCAGCGGTTATCGTTATAGAATCTAAGCTTCTTTATGCTTTAGTTGATAGTCTTTTTGGTGGAAATGATACTCCGTATACAAAGATTGAAGGGAAAGACTTCACTCCTATTGAAATTAAAATAGCAAGAAGAATTATTCTTTTAATAGCTGAAGATCTGGAAAAAGCTTGGGCACCTGTGTTTCCATTAAAGATTCATTATTCTCGTTCAGAAATCAACCCTCAATTTGTGGCTATTGTCCCTCCCAGTGATGTGGTGATCTCGTCTGCTTTTGATGTGGAATTAGAAAAGATTACAGGATCAATTAAACTGATTATTCCTTATGCGACCTTAGAACCTATTAAGTCTAAACTCAGCTTAGGATTTCAAAATGATCAATTAGAAGTTGATCATACTTGGATTAGAAGAATCCAATCACATCTTGTGAATACGAATGTGAATGTTCAAGTTGATCTGGGTCATGCATGGTTAACTCTGGATGATATTTTAGGGTTACAAAAAGATGATGTCATCATTTTAGATACCCCAACAGATAAGCCTCTTCAGATTTTTGTGGAGGGTATTCCCAAATTTACTGGAGTGAGTGGGACGCTTCATGGGAATAAAGCCATCAAAATCTCTGAGATCGTAAAGGAATAAATCATGGTAGAAGATTTTAAAATAGAAGACTTTGGTCTTTCATCCAAAAATACAGAAACGTTAGACGAGGGAGCAGAAGGTGAAACGCCTCAAGATCCTAAAGATGTAGATCTCTCCCGGATCAAAATGATCATGGATGTCCCTCTTAAGATAACTGTTGAGTTAGGTCGGACAAAACTTATGATTCATGAACTTCTTCAGCTTGGACAAGGATCTATCATTGAACTTGATAAAATGGCTGGTGAGGCCATGGAAATTTATGTGAATGAAAAACTGATAGCCATGGGTGAAGTTGTTGTTGTCAATGAAAAATTTGGTGTTCGTCTCACAGACGTTATGAGCGGAGTCCAAGTGGATAACGTAAAACTTCAGGATATCGTATGAAACACAGTTTACTACTCTTAAGCTTATCAGGAGTGATTTTAACATTAATCTGGTTAGGGATACGTCTCAAAACAATGAGGCCTAAACTGAAAGAAAAGATCATTTCTTTAAAAGATAAATTCTCTTTAACACCTAAACATCATGTTTATTGTTTAGAAGTCCAAGGCAAAACATGGGCTTTTATCTGTCATGATCAAGGGATTCAGATGTTAGGAGAGTGTGAAAATTCTTTTGGAACTTTATCCACCGAAAAAAGTGAAAATGATTATAGTGCTTTGCCTCCATCTAGAGGAAATCTTTTTCAGAAAGCAGAACCTCTTCAATTTCCTAAGTATCAAAATAAAGGATTTAATTTACAAATTAATGAAGAAAAAACAGAAGATAAATCTGATGATATCACTTACATGATCAGACAAAAACTGGGAGAGATGAAGAAGTCATTATGATTTTATTTTCTACATTACCTTTTTTATCATTACAGTTAGGTAACAGTGGTTCCCCGGATGATCTTGCTCCAGCTCTTCAAATCTTTGGATTACTCACAGTTCTAAGTTTAGCTCCAGCGATTCTTCTTTTAATGACATCATTCACCAGAATCCTCATCGTATTATCTTTTTTAAGACAAGCTATTGGTGTTCCTTCCATGCCACCTAATCAAGTGTTAATCGGTCTCACTTTCTTTCTCACATATCTTGTAATGGCACCCACAACAGAGAAGATGTACCAAGATGGTATCCGTCCTTATATGGATAAGAAAATGACCTTAGAAGTTGCTCTAGAGAAAACAACAGATCCCTTAAAAAGCTTTATGCTGTCTCAAACGGGAACTACGGATTTACAGCTTTTCTATAAACTCTCTAAAGAAGCAGCTCCTGCTAAGCCTTCAGATATTTCTTTAAAGCATCTGATCCCGGCATTTGTTATCAGTGAACTTAAAAGAGCTTTCCAAATAGGGTTTCTCATCTACTTACCTTTTATATTAATGGATATGGTTGTCAGCAGTGTTCTTATGGCCATGGGGATGATGATGTTACCTCCGACTGTTATGAGTCTACCTTTAAAAATAGTGCTTTTTGTTCTTGTGGATGGTTGGCAACTGATCACAGGATCTTTAGTCCAAAGTTTTGGAACTTAGGAGAAATATGAATCCCCAAATCCTTATCGATCTTACCAAAGAGTTTTTTATGATCATGGGTGAAGTCAGTTTACCTATGTTACTAGCAGCATTAGTTGTAGGACTCGCAGTGAGTGTTTTTCAAGCAGTGACTCAGATCAATGAAGCAACTCTTTCTTTTCTTCCTAAAATGGCAACGATTGTTTTTGTCTTTATGTTGATATCTCCATGGATGATAGGCCGAATGAAGAATTACACCATTAAGCTTTATGAAAGAATTCCAACCATAGGTCGAAATCTCTAATGAATGTAGAAGATCTTTTTCATATAGAACCTCAGAAGATCTTTCTTTTTATTTTAGGTTTCTTAAGAATTTTATCTCTCATGTTTTTTCTACCTATTTTAGGAGATCCTATCATTCCTAAAAGACTTAAAGTTCTTATTGCTCTCGCTTTTTCTTTTTGTTTTATTCCAGGAGTTTTAAATATTAAGAATCTTGAATTCTTTACTTCTGCAAGTTTGATATTTCTCAGTATGAGAGAAATCTTTGTAGGATTTTTGTTTGGGATTATGGCTAAACTTCTCAGTTACTCAACCCATATGGCCAGCCAAATGGTGGGATCTGGAATGGGCTTTCAAACAGGACAGATCTTTAATCCACAGTTACAAGAGTCAGAATCCAGCTTCACTCTCTTTCATACAAGCTGTGTCACAATGGTGATATTAACCTGTAATTTCCATCATATTTTCATTCAAGAACTTTTCTATTTATTCAAAGCTTTCCCATTAGGGCATCAAGGTTTTTCATTGAGTCCTTTTCCTCTCACAATTGCTTTGAAAGAATGTTTTATCGCTGTGATTCGTATTGGAGGGCCGCTCATTCTTCTTCAATTAGCAGGATCACTGATTTTAGGTTTAATGTCTAAAGCGTTACCTCAACTCAATGTTTTTGTATTGAATTATCCCTTAACATTTATCCTGTGTTCCGTAGGATTATTCTTATCCTGTGCTTCTTTTTATGGTCTTCTCACTTCTGAAGGCTATCGTCTTTTAGAATTACCCCGGTGATCTGTGGAAGAAAGAGCAGACTCCGGACAAGACAAAACAGAAGAACCCACCGAAGAACGGATCCGTCAGTTTAGGGAACAGGGAAATATACCTCAAAGCCGGGAGTTGTTAGCCAGTGTGACTTTTGGGATGTGGGTGATTTTTTTATCGTCTTTTTGTGAAAACATACTGGATGTTTTTAAGAAAATCTTCCAAAGAACTTGGACATCTTTCAATACTATTCCAGATATTACAGAAGTTTGTGTTTTACTAGCGAGCAGTATGGCTGTGATTGGAATCGTTCCTGTAACCTTAGGTCTTGCACTCAATGGATTTTATTTATCTTGGGAAAAATTAGAATGGAAATGGGATAAAATTAATCCTATTACAGGTATTAAGAATCTTTTTTCATTTTTTAACATGAAAAACATGGTTATTTTCCTCATTAAAGTCGTTGCTTTCAGTTCCATGGGTTACTACTACCTTAAAAATCATTTTGTAGAACATCACACGATGTATCTTTACCATTCGTTTGTCCTTTTAAAAGAAGGAGGACTTTTCCTGAAGAGAATAGGCATTGGAGCAGGGCTTATTTTCATTGTGATCGGAGTTTTAGATTACGCTTT
>CANGWC010000022.1 GCA_947457515.1 Silvanigrellaceae bacterium | reverse complement strand
ATCCCATGATGGTCTAAATCATCTGCTTTAAGTATCTTCATTTCTTTTAACCAATTGTTATTAATTGATTTATTTTAGATTTGAAATGATATAATTGCAACTCCTTATACTTTAATTCTTGGTTTTTCTAGGAGGGTGCTCAATGTCGGGAATAAGACTATGTCAGATATTTCTAAATTTTTTAGAAGGACCAAGCGTTCTTAACAGAGAAGATTTAGTTAATAAAATATTGCTTGAATTTAAAGACCCAGCTTAATTTTAAAGCTTCTCAACCTTTGTATACTCTAATTCCACAGGAGTTGGTCTACCAAACACAGAGATCAAAAGACGAAGTTTAAATTTATCATGTTTAACTTCATCCACTTCCCCAATAAAGTTAGTAAATGGACCATCAATAACTTTAACTTTTTCACCTTTATCAAATCGGATCTTAGAAGAAATAATAGGTTTAGCCGTATCATTTTCAGCTTGATTAAGGAGTCTATTGATTTCAGCATATGAAATAGCCGGAGGCATTTTCATCTTTGTCGCACCTAAAAAGCTCAAAACTTTTGGTGTGTCTCTGACTAAAGAATAATTGAAGTCATTCATTTCAAGCTGAATAAAAATGTATCCAGGAGTGATTTTCTTCTCAACCTTAGATTTTTTGCCTTTAGAGTCAATTTTTTCAACTTCTTGAGAAGGAATAATGATTCTTCCAAAGCTTTTAGCAAGATTAAATTTTTTAATTCGCTCTTGTAGAGAAAGAACGACTTTCTTCTCGTTGTTAGACTGACAAACTAGAATAAACCATTCAAGATTATGAGTATTTTCAGGCTCTTGCTCTAAATCAGTTTCGGTTTCAGAAACAGTTTCAAGTGTTTCTGTAGATTCAAGTTCTGTAGATTCAAGTTCTGTAGAATCTTCTAAAGGTGTGGGTAATGAAGAGGTCATGCGGATATTCCAATAATAGAATTAACAAATTTGATGATGATAAAGTCCAACATGAAAAGAAAGAGTGAAGATATAATCACAAACACAATCACTGTTCCTGTGGACTTTTGAGTTTCTTTAAAGCCAGACCAAGAAATCTGAGTTAATTCTTCAGCAGAATCTAAAATATGCTCTCGAATCTTGGGTAAAACAAAAAGTAATAGGACCATAACAAAAGTCAAGATCAAGGTAAAGACATTATTGTATAATGAAAACCTAGGGTTAAGTACGCTAAAATTTTGAGGTGTTTGCGGGAACACATGTTGAGCTAAAAATAGCCCAAGATGATGGAAAACAAAGCTGAAGTATGCACCTAAGGCAGCATACATTCCAAAAGCATAACGACGAGAAAAAGGAGTAGACACTGGAAACCTCGAAAATTCAATTTAACAAATTCAAAGCTAAATTCCCATCATATGAGATAGGTTTAAGAAAAATCAATATAAACTAAAACTCACATTAAGGAAAAGACCAAGGATAAAAATTTAATGGAACAACGTGAGAATAAAGTCTTTGAGTTGTTTTAGCTCTGTAACTGGGGAGTAATGGATGATCAAAGGTATCATAACGCATAAAACGAATCTGTTGAGCACCTAAAAACAAGAGATCATGAAAAATAAGCCATTGTAAATCAATGTAATACTTTGAATAAATAAAGTTTTGAGGTCTGCACAAAGAATCACTTTCCTCTAGAAAAGAGGTAAATTCCGGGGGTTTGTTTTGATAAAGTTCTAAAAGTTTTATCCAGACATCTTCTCCACAGGGATAATTTTTACCAAATATACCTGGATGAATAATTGCAAACACTTCTGAACCTAAAGAGGTATGCAAATCAAAAGTCCTATCTAAGAAACCAGCAACATAGCCTTTCCAACCTAAATGGATATGAGAAATCATAAGATTTTGATTTTTAAGGGATATCAATGTAACAGAAACACAATCTGCTGTGGGGAAAGCTAGGGTTAAAGGAGACAAATCTTGGTAAGTATCAAAATCTTGAGGATGAACATACCCAGAGGAATATAATCCATCACCTATGGATAATTGAGAGGGTACAGAATTAAAATAAATCAGATCAGACTTATGAATTCCTTTAATTTTAGGAGCATAACCATTTAAGGTCAGATCGTAGAAATAATGAGTGTCTTTAAAAATAAATTGTTCTTTAAACTGAAAAATATGAGGATTTTGGTCAAAGTTGAGATTTTGAAATCTCAAAGGAATAGAAGGTTTATCACCGGGCTCAAAAAAAAGATCAATAAGAGGATTTTTAAAAGAAAACATCATCTAAAAGTAGCATTAAGGATTATAAAAACTTAAACCGATATCCCTTAAAAAGAAAGAGATCCCGTATGAGTACTGATGATGCTACCCAAATCGCAGAAACAGTTTCTTCTCAAAATGGAAGTTCTTTAGAATCACAACAAGCCATAGCCACTTTACAAAGCTTAATTCATTTAGCTTACAAAGGGGGAGCCAGTGACCTTATTATTCAAGGAGACCATGCTCCACAGTTTAAACATCATGGAGAACTCGTCACCTTAAAAGAAGTTTTTAATTTACAACCCGCTGTTTTACAACAAATGGTTTACGCTATCACTCAAAGTCACCATAAAGAGAAGCTGGCTAATTTAAGTGACATTGACCTTGGGTACATGACCCCTAAAGGAATCAGATCTCGGGTTAATATTTTTCATGAAAGAGGAAGATTCTCATTAGTTCTCAGAATTATTTCGCAGGAAGTCCCTTCCTTAGAACAACTGGGTATGGCCGGAGGAGTTCTTCCAGAGGTTTTGAACCAACCTAGAGGTCTTATTATTGTGACAGGTGCAACAGGCACCGGAAAATCAACAACTTTGGCAGCATGTATCGATTATATTAATCAAAATCATGGAGCCCATATTATCACCTTAGAAGATCCCATAGAGTACTATCATAAAAACAAAAAAAGTACGGTAACACAAAGAGAAATAGGAATAGATACGATATCTTACCCCGTAGCATTGAGAAGTGCTTTGAGACAAGCACCTAATGTTATTTTTGTAGGTGAGCTCAGAGATGCTGAAACCATGGAAGTTGCTTTACAAGCTGCTGACACAGGTCATCTTGTTCTCACTACAATGCATACAAATGATGCAACAGATGCAATGATAAGGCTGTTTGCTACCCTAGGGCCTACTCGAGAAGGAATCGTAAGAAAACAGCTAGCTGAGAACTTAAAGCTCATTATCAGTCAAAGATTGGTTAAGAAGAAAGATAAGAAAGGAATGGCATGTGTTCAAGAAATTCTTGTGAATACATCCACCATTAAAGAACAGATCATGAAGGGAACACACCCTAATATTTTAAGAGATTTTATAGAGCAAGGACAAATGTATGGAATGCAAACATTTGATCAGCATTTATTCTATTTGTATGAAAATGAGATCATTTCGTACGAGGAAGCCTATCAATACGCTACCAGCAAAGAAAACTTTGATTTACTGAGAAGAGGAATTCTCAAAGGAACTTAGTTTTGATTATTTGGATAAAATCTAGGAATATTAGGAGCCTGTCTTAAAATATCCCAAGAAATAGGGTCCTTATTAGAATTTGCCCAATTCATAATAAATTTATTGAAAAAAGTAAGATACGCTCTGGAATCACCATTTCTTTGAATTGTAATTAATTGACCACTTAAAATATCATTCATTTTAATATGTTCAGTTACACTTTCTTGTATGAAATATAAATAATCTAATAGATATTCATAATTAATACGTTCCTTCATAGAAGGAAAAGTCAGCTCACGAACACGAGTTACCGCATGACAAAAAAGTCCCAACATAGAGATTGCTTTTGTGGAAGACACAATAATATCTTTTGTATTTCTAGACAAAAATAAAGGCAATAAATAGGGAGGTAAAGCGGTGTAGCACATTCCTGCCATAGATGAATTACGAGCTAAAATGGTAGATTTGAGAATTCTTTTTTTAGAAGGAGAAGGAGCTATATAAAAAATAGAAGGACTGGGAGGAGAAAGAAGAACACATTTTCCTAGTTCTGGAGTTTCAGAAAGAGGGTAATCTTCCAAAAATTCAGAAGAAAAAGAAGGAATACCAAAACAGCTGAGAAGAGATAAAGAATCTGGAGCTTCTCTAGGAGTTGCAAAACGAAGAATACCTAGAGATTTAATAGGATCCGGCTTGAGCGGTTGAGATAAAGATACACTGGATTTTTCAATAGATGCATCCACTCCTATATCGTAACGAAGTGATTTAAGAGAAGTTGCAAAAGATGAAGAAGAAATGATTCTTTTATCAGTAGCGTTAAAATTTCTAACCAACGCACTGATTTTATCATCTAAAGAATCTAAGGAAGATGTTTCTAGATTTACCTGTTCTTCAGCTTTGTGAAATTCCTCTAAAAAAGAAGATTTTTGTGCGGAAACAAGTTGAGCATCTAATTCAATGACTGTATTCACAAGGTCAAGAACTACCCAAGAAGGTCCAGTCACCATTCCAACAGAAGAATGGGTTTCATAATTCCAATAGGTAAAAATCCCATCAGCAAAAGCCACTCCAAGCATTTCCGGAATTAAAGTTCCTTTAAAATTTGAACCGCTTGATTTTTCTCTGAGAGTTAGAAAATTATTTTTATTACCTATAACTTTCTTACAGTTTTTATCATTTGAAAAATCAGTATCAAAAAATCTATTTTGTCTGAGCTGATCTGTTTCTAAACATTGAACAATAATAAATGAAGGGAAAAGGCTTTGTTTCGCAAGATAAATTCTTTCTACGCGGTTAATACCGACATGTCTTGATAATGTTTTTAAAGAGGAACCAAGGTTTTTTTGACCACAAGATAATAAAAAGAGTGCAAATATATAATAAATCACAGAATACCTCTTCCTGTAGGTATAGATTTATAGGTAGGGCTTTGATCCAAAGGAAAGTCTTGAATGTGTTCTAGGAATTTTGGTGATAGTTTCTGTGGACTGACTATATTATTGAAGCTACGAGCATAATATTTATTATAAAGTGCCCGGGCTCCAATAAAGTTTTTTTCGGATATAAGATCTTTGTAACTTTTAAGAAGTTTTGGATGGGCTAAAAAATACTTATCCACCATGTTTTCTATAGTTACGATCATATTAGTAAATATTTTTTTATCTTCACTTAATGAAAATTGATTTAAAGAATTGGAAGCCATAATAGCTTGACCTGTCACGATAAAACCTAAGACACCGAAGATTAAAAATAAAAGACTATTATCAAAATAGGAAGAGGGCTCCTTTGAAATAGCTTTATATAAAAGTCTACCAACATTTAAAAACCCAGTTGTTCCTAACGTGACGGATGCTAAAGATAACCCAGTAGCACGTAAGCTGCCTCCATTAAAATCCTCAGGTTCTAGAATGATTCTTGTTTGAAACAGAGGATCTCCTAATAAAGTATGACAACCAGAAGGATCAGAGTTTTTAAGAGATGAAGCTAAAGGATAATCATAAAAACGAGTTGAGGGGTAGTCAGGGAGCGTAGGACAAGCTAAAAAAATAATATTTTCTTGTTGAGGACCAAGGGTCATAATCAGATGAGATGGGCCGAATAAGTTCTTGCTGAAAGCAGAAAAGAAAGGAGCAAAAATGAGTAGTAAACGCAAATCAAATTTCATAAGGGATAATGTAACAAAATTATTTTACATAAACAACAAAAAAAGAAAATTATATAATAAAAATATACTTATGGAGGTTGTATATTTATGAAAGGTTTAGAATATTTTGCTTCTGATTGGCATCCACATATTAAAGATGAATTTTCTAAAGAATATATGGAAAAACTGAGGAATTTCCTCAAAGGAGAGTATCAGAAAGGAGAAATCATTTATCCACCTAAAGATAAGATATTTAGAGTTTTTTCTCAGAAATATCAAGATGTTAGAGTTGTTGTTTTAGGGCAAGATCCTTATCATAATGAGAATCAAGCCTGTGGTTTAGCTTTTGCTGTAAATACACATACAACAAGCCCACCATCACTTCAAAATATTTTTAAAGAAATAAAAAGAGATTTAGGTCTTCAGAGAGAGGAATCTCATTTAGAATCATGGGCTAATCAAGGGGTATTTCTTTTAAATACTGTTCTTACAGTTACGGCACATAAACCACTTTCACATCGAGAAAAAGGTTGGGAGATTTTTACAACACAAGTGATTAAAGCATTAGGACAAAGAAAAGAACCTCTCGTGTTTTTACTTTGGGGTTCTGCAGCTCACAAGTATCAGGATCTTATAGAAAATCAGCATTTGGTTCTTAAGGCTCCTCATCCATCACCATTATCTGCACACAGAGGATTTTTAGGGTGTGGGCATTTTTCTAAGACAAACCAATTCCTCATTTCAAATGGCCATAAACCTATTGAATGGGGGCCGGAGAACTGACTGGATTCATTGGCGGGTTGAAATGTTGATAAATGGCTTGATTTAATCCTTCAGCAACCTGACCAACTCCATAAGTTTGTCCTAAGAAAGTCCCATAAATACCAATAGAATATGTTGCTTGTGTTTCTAAAACACCAAAAGGTTTATAACGTTGAAAGGTTATATCAAGGCATTGTTGAAGTCTTAAAAAAGTAATGACGTAAAGAGATTCATAATCTTTATCGCCGCCTTGAGGAATGGTAGATGAAGCGGATACAAAAACCTTTTTTTGAAATTTAAGATTTAGCCAAGATAGGGGAGTATACTCCATGCCCCATTCAAATTTTCTATCTAAGCCAAAAATATCAGGGCCTAATAAGCGAAGCTCATTGACCCAACGAAGATTAATACGACCATTTTCTTTTTGAAAAGAAGCAGTTTGCTCGATGACACTCCAATTTTCCCAAACACGATTCCAAATTCCAGAAAAAGACCCTTCTATAGGTAAAATAGGTTGGAGTGACCATTGGGTAGAAGCCATAATATCTCCCCAAGGAAGTAACACTTTAGGAATATCCCAAGGTCTTAATTTTTCATTAATTGCTTTCTCTGTAAGCTTATAAGAAAGATAATAAGATGTGCCTAAGTTAAATGTTAAAGGTGAAAAAACCCAAGGGTCGGGAGAACTCACTGAAGTGATTTGATCTGAGGCTTCTTTATAAGAATTGAGCTCTCTTTCAGCCCATAAGGTAAAACTTTCAAAATTTGCTAAAGATTTAGGAGCAAACTTTGTATTATATACATTTGAATCTATGGGTTTTTTAATAATTAAAGGATTATTTTTTACATAGTAAGGATGATAGGTTAATTGAATATCTACTCTTTCTGTAGGAAAAGCAGAGTCTTTTCTATAGGGCAGATCATAAAGTTTTGGAAAGTTAACATCTTGAAGCACTTTTGGCAGCGAAAAATAGGTAAAAG
The DNA here is from genome assembly GCA_947457515.1 of Silvanigrellaceae bacterium. Taxonomy (GTDB): domain Bacteria; phylum Bdellovibrionota_B; class Oligoflexia; order Silvanigrellales; family CANGWC01; genus CANGWC01. The sequence continues at coordinate 11,080 of CANGWC010000022.1, read as the reverse complement.
TTGGTGTTAATTCTTGATAAATGTATTGTTTAGAATTATCTAAACGTGCAAAAAGAGGTAGACTGACAGAGGCTTGATACTCAAGGTGTTGTGAAAAATGTTGAGGATAATAATTGAGACTCCTAAAGTAAATTGATGAACTGACAATCACCCAAGGGAGTGAAAAGAGAGTGTAACGACCTCCCCAATTATTTTCCCAACGTTTTCCTAAAGTCGGTTCTAAGTTTTCCCAAACAGAAGTTCCTTCAAACATAATAGGTAAACCAAAGTATTTTCGAGGGTAAAGAGAGAATACAGCTCTAGGAAAAATTTGCTCTGTCAGATGAGGATTTGTTTCTAAAAGATCTTTTTTAGATCTAAATTCAATAGAGGAACCAAAATCTTCTCCATAGAGTTCTAACCCTACAGATTGATCTAAAAATCTTTCTCCTTGGAGATTGGGACCAAATAATGATGTTTTTAAGAAACGAGTTTTAGCAAAATCTACAAAAAATAAGGAATCACTACTTGATTCATGATGTGTTTTAAAAGCACCTTTATTTTTAATAGGAAGATGCAAACCAATCGTTTGATTCCATCTTTTGCTAAAATCTTCTCTGACAAAAGTAAATTCACTGTTTTCATAAAGCTGTAGTCTAAGATTTTCTTCAAAACCAATATTTCCTTTATCAAAATAATCTAAAGAAACGGTTATATCACTATGATCTCCTAAGGTGAGATAGAGAGGAAACTGAGTTAATGATACTTGGTTTCCAAAGATGACTTTAGGTATCAGCAAACCCCACTGTCTTTCGGTTTTAATGGGAAAAATCAAAAAAGGAGTATAAAAAAAAGGAACATCTAATGCACGTAGAGACGTTCCATAAAGATGAGCATAATTTTGAGGAATAATGGTTGCAAACTGACTTTGAAAAGAAAACAAAGGACGTAAGTAAGAACATTTAGAAGAACAGCTTGTTAAAACAACGTTTTCTAATTCAAAAATACCATCTGGATCTTCGAAAAGTTTGTCTGCAGTTAATGAAAAATAGCCTGGAACATCTTTAAATTGAAAGAAAGAATCCGACGGATGATTTTGTGTTAAATGATCTAATCTAGATGTTTGAAGATCCTTGGGCACTTTGGGTAACGCCATGGATTCTAATCTATAAATATGTTCTAAGATATGAGCATAATCATCTAAGCCTTTTTGTTGTTGTCTCCAAACTTCTTGTAACTCTATCAGTTCATTTTTAAGTCGAGTCACTTGGGTTCTTCTCTCTAACTCAAAAAAGAGATTCCCAGTTTCGCTTTGCAAAGAAGCAAGATCAGAGTGCGATGATATTAAAGAAGGATCTTTAATATAGGTAACATTTTTGATGAGAGCTCTTTTGAGTTTTTTATCATAAATGATCTCACTTCCTAAACAGGTCTGATCGTTTCGAATGAACCTAATCTCTCCGATGGCATGTAGAGTTTCTTTTTGACGATCAAAGTGGATAGCACTTCCATAGAAAAACAGATCATCTAAAAGAAAGAAAGCATGACCATTAGCTTCTATAGAGTTTTTAGTAACTTTAATATTATCAGCATCATAATAGATGGATTTGTCTGCAAATAGAGGATAAAAAAACAAAATCCATAAACAAGAAAGTAGACTCAAAGCTTTTGAAACATGACGAAAGGAACCTGTAATCAGGTTAAGAGGTCCGGAATGCTCTAAAGCAGCCTCTAAAGAAGAACAAGCCATTTTTTCACCTTTTACATACTCAATGATTTCTTCTGGAGAGACACTGGGACGGGGAGATTCTAAAGGAACAGCTATAACAGAGCTTGTGATAGAATCATAAATATCTAATTGTTTTTTCCAATTTTTATCAGTAAAAGACCCAAAAATCAGAGTGCATTTCTGAGATTTAAATTCGGACAAGTATTTTTGAGTGATATATTCTGCGGCAGAAGAATTGTGGGCAACATCTAAAATAAAGACTTTATGATTATATATAATTTTTTGAAATCTACCGGGAAGATTTAAAGATTCTATTTTTTGAGCGATAAAGTCTTTTGAGATGTCTGGGATAAAGTTATTTTGTGAAAGCAAGGAGACAGCTTTAAAGATACAAGCTAAAGAGTCTTCTTCCCAAAAAGGAATAAAACCTATTTTTTTCATTGACTTGATGATGCCTAGTTTAGCCTCTTCAGGGATATTTCCCAAAAGAAGAGGGATATTTCTTCTTCCAATATGGGATTTATCTTCCGCAATAGCTTCTAAAGTAGATCCTAAATAATCCATATGATCCCAACCTACGGAAGTCATAATAGAAATGGTAGGATTAACAACATTAGTTGTATCCCATTTTCCTCCCATACCCACTTCTAGGATTTGAAAAGAACACTTTTGAAATTCTTTTAAAGCAATCATAGTCATCATTTCAAAAAAGCTAAAAGGTGTTTGCGTGGGTGTAAAATTTTCTAAAGAATCCCATAAGAATTTAGGATCTATTGGATGACCATTAATTCTAATGCGTTCAGAAGGACACAAAAGGTGAGGAGAAGTGTAAAGTCCTACAGATAAACCTAGGGAACGGAGAATAGCTTCTAAAGCAAAAGATACAGTTCCTTTACCATTAGTTCCTCCCACGAGGATTGTAATAGGGCCGGAAGAGATTTGATCTTGGATTCTATACGCACCTCGATAAAAACTACGAAAATCATAGTATTTATCAAAATTCATAGGCTGAGTATTTTAAGACAACGGGAAATCGTTCTTTTAAGGTCTGATCTTGGTACAATCATATCTATCATTCCATGACTGAGACAAAACTCAGAAGTTTGAAAATCATCAGGAAGCTTCTGGTGGATTGTGCTTTCTATAACGCGTCTTCCTGCAAAACCAATTGTAGCACCGGGTTCAGCAATATTCAGATGTCCTAGGAGCGCATAACTTGCAGCAACACCACCGGTTGTAGGATCTGTAATAATAGAAAGATAGGGCAGCCTTTCATTTTTAAAAAGAGAGATAGCTGAAGCTGTTTTAGCCATCTGCATTAAAGAAAGAATCCCTTCGTGCATCCTCGCTCCACCACTTCCGCTGACAATAATAACAGGTAATCTACGCTGTCTACATTTTTCAAAGAGGAGAACGATTTTTTCTCCTACAACGGTACCCATGCTCCCACCCATCCAGAAAAAATCTAAAATTCCTATTCCTAATGGGATGCCTTCAGATGTTCCTTCTCCCATGAGAAAAGCGTCTAAATGAACATTCTTTTTTTGAGCTCTTTCAAGTTTTTCTTGATAAGGGGAACCATCATTAAATTTTAAAGGGTCTAAACTGAATAAATCACTGTCCCATTCTTTAAAAGAATCTTTGTCTAAAATAAGTGAAAGTCTTTTTTGTGCAGAAATACGATGATGATGTCCACATTTTGGACAAACTAACAGATTTTCTTCTAGGTCAGAAATGAGTATAATTTCTGAACACTTGGGGCATTTTTGCCACAATCCATGAGGAAAATCTTTTTTAGAACTAAGGGTGTCTACTCCGGGAGTATCTCTTTTTTGCCAAACCATAAGGAAAAATAAGTAATAAATGGACGGGATGCAATGGCGACACTATTGGGAAAGAGAAGCGGACGAGTTTTTTCTTGCATGTTTAAAGGATTTAAAAGATCCAATTCAAAAAGGACAGCTTTGTTTGCTCATGGCTAAAAACCTTTGGGAGAAGCAGCCGCTCAAAGCTCTAGAGTTTTTAAAGATGGCTAAAAAGTGGATCCCGGAGCATAATGGAGTGGAAGAGATTTTAGAATTGATCCAAGAAGCCTATGAAGTATGAAAAAACCAATTTTTTTAGGAATAGTCGTCCTTATAGCTACTATTTATGTTTTTGGAATTAGAGTTTATTTTTTTAAAGATACTCTTCTTCAATATGTTAAAGAAACAGTTTTAAGAGAACAACTAGAATTTGGCGTAGATAAAATATCCGTCTATTTTTTTCCACCCCATGTTCATTTGAATGATGTCTCATGGCAAGGTAAAGGTATTGTTGGAAATATTGAACAACTGAGTTTATATCCGAGTCTTACAGAACTTTTTTTTAAGAATAAGCTTAAAATATCTAGAGCTGATGCTTCTCAAATTACATTACAAATCACAGATCAAAAGTCTCAAGAAGAAATCAAACTCAAAGCTCTATTAGAAGAAATTAATCCTCTCTTACCTGATGAGATTAATGGATATGATATTAATATTACATATAATAATGAAAAAATATTTATTGAAAAATCAGAATTATATAAAAAATCTAATGATATAGAGGCTGAAATTTATTTTGGAAGAAATAAGTGGAAAAATTTTGAAATTGTAACAGGTAATCTTCTTTTTAATACACAAAATCTAAACGAAATCATTATAAAAAAATCTCAATTCACAGGTCCAAAACTCAAAGTTCAATTTTCAGGAAATTGGATACCTCCACAATGGCCGCAACTCAATTTTTCAATAGATTCTGATATTAAGGGAGGCATTCCTAATGCCAAGGGAAATATAAAAGCAGTTGGAAAAATTAAAAAACAAGATATTTTATTTCACGGAAATTGGAAAAATGTAAAGTTAGATAGATTCGATCTTCATCAAGGAGAAGGGGATTTTCGTTTACATAAAAGCTCTTTACAAGGCAAAAACATCCAGGTCAAAACACACCTACAAGGCCAATTGGATGGAGAGCTAATCCTTGATTACACCGCTAAGAAAACAAACTTTATAGGAAGTTTTAAAGCTAAAGATCTCCATCTTAAAGAAATTCTAGATTCACTAGAAGTCCCTTCAAACATAGCTGATTTTAAAGGACAATCTGAGGATATTAAGTTTCAAGGAGAAGCTATAGATGATCCTAAAAATCAGTTATTTTTAACTGTAACTTCAAAATTTCGAGGAACAGAACTGAGATTTCCTGATGCTGAAACAGATAGTTCTTATAATTGGGGAGAATGCCAAGGTCAGCTTAATCTTCATTCCACATCACATCAGCTAGATCTTACGGGAACATCAGCACAGTGTCCTGGAATTCAAAAAATATCAGTTAAAACAGGAACAGTTGAATACGAAACAGGGAAAACTTATTTTTTGTTAGAAAACCAAGGAGCTCAGCTTAATTTTTTAAAATATTTTTTGGGTAAATCAGTGACTGGTTTCACACCAGGCATCAAAGGAATTTTACAAGGTTCTCATAAACAACCTATGAATTTTACAAGCCAAGTATTTGTGAATCAAGGAGTTTATGATGATCTGCCTATCTTTCAAACTCAGCTCGATTTTAATATAGACGAAAAGAGAATCAAGTTTGATAAAATTAATGGCAAAATTTCTGGAGGATCTGTTAAACTTAAAAACTTTGTCTATGAATTTAAACCTAAAAAATATGGTTTTGATTATTTTTTTACAGGACAAAGTCATGAGATTTTACAATGGATCTATCCAGACTCACCTATTAGTTTTCTAGATGTTACAGAAGCTCAAGGACGATATGAAGAAAGAATACAAGATAAAAGTCTTATTCTAAAAGCTTTATTAAAAAAAGGAAATCTTTCCATTCAATGCCAAAGAAATCAATGCGAAGAAATTGATTTTAATCTCAAAGATATCCCTATAAAACTCAAAAACTTTCAGTCAAATGTTTCTACGACAGGTCGTTTTAAAGGTAATTTTGAAAAACTTAAGGGAGAAGCAAACCTTGAATTTAATTCTTCTCAAGTCGGTTCTAAAAAAATAGAACGTTTTAATATTAAAGCTCAATTCCCTCAGAATTCAGATCTTGCTCAATTACAAGGTCAGTATTTAGGCCAAGTCTTTGCTTCAGCAGCTATGCCTAAAAACTTCTCAGGACTAAGTTCACTTCACATGGAATTTAAAGATCTGGATCTTAAAAATTATTTTTCTATATCTTCAAGTCTATATGGGTATATAGATGGACATTTTTTAATGGAAAAAGGCAAATTTAAAAAAATACAAAGACTAGATGGTTTATTAGATAAAGCCAACTTTTATATAGAAGGAAATCCCTTTGAGATTAAGAAACCAGTATATATTTCATCCAAAGGATCTCAAGTTAAATTCACAGAATTTATTGTAGATCAAAATAAAATTCATTTTTTATCACAAGGTCAATGGGATTTTGAAACTCAAAAAGCTCAGATAGATTTGAAATATAATATTGATCTAGAAATTCTAGAGAAATTAAATTCACAAATCCTAAGTTCCAAAGGGAACACAAAAGCTCAACTCAAAATTTTAGGAGATACTCATGATATGCAGATTTATGGTTCGTCAGAAGTTAACTTAAATCAGTTTTATTTAAAAGATTATCAGCCTATTATCACAGATTTTAGAGGAGATATTATTTTTAAAAAATATGATATTATTTTAAGCGAATTTTCTGCCAAAAAAGGAACCGGAAAAATAGAAGCTCAAGGAGCTTTAGAAACAACAGGTAAAATTGGTCCAAATTTTATCAAAAATATCTTTTTAAAAACAAAATTTAACCGAGTGCAATCTCGAATTCCTTTAGGTGTTTTAAAATATATAGATACATTGTTTTCTGGTGAGTTTATTTTAAGTGGAAAGAAGAAGCCATATCAACTGGCAGGGAGATTACAAATCCATCAAGGAAGATCAGAGCAAGAAGCATCATGTGATGAACTCATTAAGTTTTTAAATGAGCAATCTTCTTTACTTAATGTTTTAGAAAAATCATGGATAGAACCTCAATTAGAAATCGTCAGTCAAAATAATCTTTCCATTCAATCTAAGTGTATTACAGCTAATGTTAAAGTTTATTTAAAGCTTAAGAATAAGGCTATTAATGGAAGTTTAACCTTTACAGAAGGAAAAGCCCGTCTTTTAAAATCTCAGTTTATGATTCAACAAGGTTCCATTGTTTTTGAAAATACAGTCCAGAAAGCTTATTTTCTCCTTAGAACGACTATTTCCCCATATACAATCTATCTTAATGCGCAAGGAAAAATTCCTAAAATAGAATTTCAATTATGGTCAATTCCCCCTACAATGCCCACAGGAGATATGCTTACACAGCAAGATTATTTATCTATGATCGCTTCTAATTATCCCATTTTAGAACCAAGTTCTCGAAGTATAGGCCAAACTATATTTAACGTTTGGGGGTTCTTATCAGGTTCTGATAGTTTTTTAGATAGGACGGTGTCTTCTGTGACTGGAGGATTTGTTGAAAGCGCACAAGCTTACCCCATATTGGATGGTGGGAAAACTAAACTTAAAACAAGTTTAACTAAAAAATTAGGAGATAGAGCTCAAATTCGTCTAGATTGGTTAGAAGGTAGTGATTCTAATGATACAACTTTGATGGGAGATTATTCTCTTAATCAAAATATTAATCTTCAAGGAAGTTTTGACTATAGTAATCAAGATCTTTCAGGTTCTACAAAACAGTTTTTTGGAGGATTAAGATTTCACTTTGGAAGTGATTGATGAAAATATCTATTTTTATAATGATCTTAATTTTAAGATCCCAAGTTTTTGCTACAGAAGTCTTTATAGACGCTAAAAAAGTGGAAACTTTAACTGAGATTAAAGAACAGATCTCTAATATTCCTAATCTTCTAAAGATTTTATCAAAAAAATACCAAGACATAGTGGTATATAAAAAAAATCAAGAATATCAATTTTTTATGAAAACGAAACGTAAAGTTTCTGAAATTGTTTATAAAGATGCTTTATATCTATCTCAGTTTTTTATTAAAACTCAGATAGGAGGTGTTTTACACCCACAGCTGCTTCTTCAAGATTCTTATATGATAGAAGAAAGTCTTAAAAAACAAGGATATCTTAATTCTACAGTAGAAAAAACAACTTTTGAAGTTCAAAAAGAAGATAATGTTAAAGTCATATTCCACATAAAACTTGGTCAAAATTGTCAAATTTTAAGAATACAGTTTATTCCCACTTTGCCTATTTCATTATTTGAAACACTTCCACCAGAGACAAATTGTTCTATTGCCACTGTGGAAGAATACATTCGAAAACAAAAAATGGCTTTTAGAAATCTAGGTTATTTACAATGCCAAATGACTGTAGGCAAAGAAATTTTTAATGAAGATAGGACCCACGCAGAATACGTTGTGAACACTCATTTAGGTCCACTCTATAAGATCCAAATTATGGATATTCAAAACCAAAAAGTATTAGAAGACTTTAAAATGAATCAATTGAAGTTTTTTTCACTAGATACAGGAGTGATTTCTATAGAAGAGACAAAGAACCAAGTCATTGAACATTACCAAAAAAATGGATACTTAAAGTTTGTAGTTACTAAAGCATATCTTGAAAAAAAAGAAGACATTAACTTAATTAACTTTGAAGTGGAAAGAGGCCCTCAATATTATTGGGGTAGTGTCAGTCTTTCTGGTTTATCTCCCAAATTACATGATGAAGTTTTAGCAGCACTCAACTCAAAACGTACCTGGTCTAATTGGAATCCTATTTTTGTTCAGGTTGAAGCAGAGTCTTTTTTATCAGAGATCATACTTATTCTTAATAAAAAAGGTTACTTAAAAGCTAAGATCATTCGAAATGATCAAAGTTACGTTAAAAATAATGTTGATATTGATATTACAATAGATCCAGGTGATCATTATGAAATCACTAAAGAGATCATAGTTTTTAAAGATTATTGTGATGCTGTTTTACCAGAATCTCATGAATCAAAAATAACTTTTGAAAATATAGAGAGATTACAATTAGAGTTATCTGATATTTTAAAAAGCAAAGGCTATTTTAATCATGAATTAGATCATGCTTTGGAATGCAAACGAAAAGAGGAAGATAATCAACAATGTGAACTCACTTGGAACATCACTTGTCATGGCCATACAAAACTCAGAGGTGTTCTATTACAAGGACCAACATACAGAAAAAACAAAAGAATTATTGAAGACATTGGTTTTTATCCTCCGGAAAACTTAGCGCAACAAAAAATTGATAGAGCAAGGGAAGCTCTTCTATATACCAATTTATTTTCTCAAGTTTTTGTAGATTTAAGATTTGAGAAAGAGTCTAAAGAGTGGGCTGATCTGGTTTGGAAACTTCAACCTAAAGGAAAATATTCTCTTAATATCACTCCATCATATGGTTCTTTAACCGGATATAGGCTTTCTACAGAGTTTATTGTCTACGATCTTAATCAGGATGGATTAAGATTCACAGCTCTTATGACCCTTGATCAAGACAAAAACCAACGTATGTTTGGCCAAAGTAAACAGTATTTAGGACATCGAATCACTTTAGGTTTAGATGAACCTTATCTAAGAATAGGAACATGGGTTGCACCATTTCATGGTTTTTTTAATATAGGAAGTGAACTTGTTCCTAATGAAAGTTCTACAAGTCGACATTCCTATCAAATCAGTCCAGGTATTAAAAGAAAATATTTTTTACTCTCAGGAACTATAGAAACACAGTTTTACTTATTAAGAGATATTTATGAACTGATGCAAGGGAATAATGTTTCTTTAGAAGTTTTTGATAAACAAAAAAGTGCTTTATTAGAGACAATTGCAACCATAGAATTAGACTTTCGTAATGAGAAATCTTGGCCAATCAATGGTTCTTGGACAAAGTTTTCATTAAGTTACTCAGATATTTATTCTGATCTCAACTATTTTAGAATATCAGGAGAAGGTTCCACCTATTTCCCCATCATCAAAAACATCAGTCACTCTTTTCTTTGGGGCTTTCTTAGATTCTACTCTTCTCAGATCCCTCCCAGTTCAAGAAGGAGTGGTTTAATTAATAAAGGTATCATTAGAGGGTTCCCTGAGGGAGGGCTTGTTCCAGGACCACTGATTCAAGTGGATGCTTGCCAAAGACTTTGGACCCCTATTCTAACCCCCCACTATCTTTACGCTAAAAACGAGTTACGTTATTTATTCCCTCGTAAATTCATCACACAAGGTTTGAAAGTAGGGTTGATATCTTTTCTAGATACTGGAGTGAGTTTCTTTACTTCAAAAGAAGAACAAAGCGTTCAAAATGCTTTTTTAAGTTTAAAAGGAAAAGCTTATTCTCCCTCTTGTCAGATGACCGATGTCACATTAGTAGATAATCCTTCCATGGATAACATAACAAACTATTTTAGTAACTTTTACGCAGGAGCAGGTGTAGGAGTGAGATTTCTTATTGCAGACGTGGCTTCTCTATTTATAGATTGGGGATACCCTATTCGTCAGGTAACACAAGTGAAAAGACCTCAAGAAAATCAATGGGATTTTCTAGGGATGTTTAAAACAAAATACCCAGGGACAATACATTTAGGCATAGAGGCCAGTTTATAAATAGAGTCTAATGGGTATCAGGAGATTTTTTGATGTTTAATAGAAGGGCTCAATTTTTTGGAGGTAACATATTGATATTATTTTCAAGCACAAAACTTATAAATAGCTCAAACACTTCCATATCTGTTTTACGAGCAGTGTCTATTTTTAAGGAAGCAAGGTCTTGATAAAAAGAGGTATTAAGATGAATGTAAAGTTTATTTAGTACAAATAAAAAATCATTTCTATCAATAGCTAAATTTTCTTGAGAGAAAGCATGCGAAGCAATGAGCCTTGTTTTATCAACACGACAACGAGCAGCTAATGCTAAAACTTCAAGCATTAACTTTGTAAATTCAGAAATATTAACAGAGGAAAAACCAAGGGACCTCATTTTTTCTGGGATGGTGCGATAGTATTTAGAATTATGTGAGTATTCGGATGAAATTCTATTAGATAGTACTGTAATAGCTTCAGAACTATCTGTAAATTCTCCTATGAAGTAAGAATAGAAAGGTTTGATATCGAGTTAATGTCAAATTTGGTGTTTCAAGCTAAGCAGCGGGGTTAGATTGATCATCACATAAAGCCTCCTTAAAATAGACACCACGAAGAAGGTAACTGCTCGACCCCCCCCTAGCGAGGTACTGAGAAGAAATTTGACAGTTAGCTAAATTAAGTTACATTGGCAGGATGAAAAACAGGCCTGATATCAACGAACTGACAGCAGGAGAATTCAAAAACTCATATATGGAATT
>CANGWC010000021.1 GCA_947457515.1 Silvanigrellaceae bacterium | reverse complement strand
TACTCTCGGATGTGTGTGATGGACTCTCTCATAATGAAGTGCGTCTATTTCTTCTGCTGTGAAATTAATTTTTATCATCGATCCTCAGGAGTTTTTACCCTCCTTTTTAAACCATAATTAAACTTAATTCTACCTCCTGACGAAGTATAACAGGAATCAATGGAGTCCTAAATAAACTCTTCCCTACTTAGAAAGATCCCTCTTGTAACCTTTGAATCCTATCTTCTAAAGGAGGATGTGTTGCAAAAAGAGAAAGAAATCCTTTTCCTCCATTAATCTTTAAAGAAGCAAAAGAATCTTCTCTAGAACTGGGAAATCCTCTTTGTTCTGAAATGAACTTTAAAGTTTGTAAAGCTTCAATCATTTTATGAGGACTGGTAATTCTCGCAGCACCAGCATCAGCACGGTATTCTCTCCAACGGGAGAAACTGGCTAGAAGAATCATTCCTAAGAAACTCAGAACTATCTCAGCAACAAAGCTTATCATATGCTGTAAAGCATAATTACGCTCACCTTCATCATCTCTACGAGAAGCAATGGCGTAACCTATAATACGAGATGCAAATAGTACAAAAGAGTTAATCACCCCTTGAAGTAAAGTCATGGTAACCATATCCCCATTAGTAATATGGGTCATTTCATGGGCTAAGACTCCTTGTAAGGCTGAAGGAGACATGGTTTTAAGAAGGCCTCTAGAAACAGCTATCAGGCTATGATTTCTAGAAGGACCTGTTGCGAAAGCATTCACTTCTGCACCTTCATAAATACCCACTTCTGGAGTGGAAGAAAGACCTGCATTTTGAGCAAGGTTACGTACAGTCTCCACAAGCATACGTTCTTCTCCAGAAGCATTCTGAGGATCGATGATAGTCACTCCCATCATCCACTTTGCCATCACCTTAGATAAGAGAAGAGATATGAATGCTCCTGTAAAGCCCCAAATCATGGAATAGATAGCTAAACTTTGGAGATTTAAGCCTTTATGGGTGAGATAAGGCTGTATTTGAAAGAAGTGAAGTATGAGTGAAATGGTTAAAATCACCAATACATTCATAGCTAAAAGTAATAAAATTCTTTTTCCAAATTGAAACATAGTGTTACTCCGATATTCCGTATGATTAAAAGATAAACGGTTTTAAGAGGAGATCAAGGGAAGAGAGTTTTGAGGGGGTTATACAACAGAAGTTAAAGACAAGAACCTATGTCTGCAATGGGGCAAGGAGAGCCTTGAAGAGGAGAATTATTATAATTTAAAGAAGTGAGATTTGAAAAATTATTGAGAGAGGGCAGACTAGAAACAGAAGTATAAGAGATATCAATTTCCTGAAAGTTTTTATTGTTGGCTATAAAGGCACCATCTTTAAGAGGTGTCTTAGAGGCTTTAAGAAACTCTAATGAAGGGGGAAGGGTAAGGTTACCAATGGATGTTTCACTGATATTAAGATAACGAAGCTTAGAAAGAGCAGAGAGTCCAGGAGTGGAAGAAACAGGATTTTTACTGACGTCTAAAGAAGTTATGCCTTTGGAATAGTAAGATATTTTACTAAAGTCCTTAAACCCTGTTTGGGGGATCCATAGGCTTGTCAGAAGGGTAAGTTCCTTTAAAAATACAAAACTTTTTAAGGAATTTCCTCTGAGTTGAAGATCAAGCAAAGACTTTAAGAATCGAAGGGGCCAGACACTTTCTACTCCCGTGTTACTTAAGGAAAGAGACTCTAAGGGAAGATTCATTAAAGGAATCACACTAGAAGCATTTTTCCCTAGGATAACATGGGAAAGATCGAGATTCTTAAGAGATCCGGGGAAAGAGGCTAAAGGTTTTAAATCAACAGGTTTATTGATGAGTTGATTGAATGATAGACTGTCTGTCACTGTCTTTACATTATCACAAGGTGAGATATCCATTTGGGTTTCTAAAACACCTATTGTATTTTGAATTTCAACAGAGAAGTTTGCTGTGCACCAGTAACTGCTAGGAATATTTCCATAGATATTTTTATAGTTCAGACTGACAAAAGCTAAAGCTTTTGAAAAGTTTAGATCAATCTGATTTTGATAAGCTTTTAAAGCGTTAAGATAACGGGAATCCGAAGACAGTTGAGCTTGAATGAGAGTTGAATCAATTAAATCTTTATAGCTTTCAAAGTTTTCGAAATACTTTTGATTTTCATTAAGATTCTTATCAAAGACATTCATCCGATCGATTCCCGCATTACTACGATCAAGATTCATCCCAAGATTCATCAGGATTCCTTGAAGATCTTCAAAAGAAGTCAGTTGGTTCATATAAGATGTTTTTGTGTTTTCCCATAGGGGAACTAAATTAGGATCAGAAGGTTTTTCAATATTAAAAGCAGATGTGGGAGAAGAGTTAGATGCGCTAGAAGTCTGTTTCTCTAAAGTGATGACTTTTTTAAAGCAAAGCATCAATAGAAAAATAAGAAGAAAATGTATTCTAAGAAGGAAGGGTCGAATGTTGCAACGGCAAAATGGCTTGAATAAAGGTTTTTGCATCAAAGGGACGAAGATCCTTTTCTGATTCTCCAAATCCAATCCAGGAAATGGGTAATGAAGTTTCATGGGCTAATGTTAGGATCATACCACCTTTTGCGGTTCCATCTAACTTAGTGACAATCAAACCTGTCACTTTAACGGCATCTTGAAAATTAAGAACTTGGGATAATGCATTTTGACCATAGGTCCCATCAATGACTAATAAAATCTCTTGGGGAGCTAAAGGATTCTTTTTTTGGAGAACTCTTTGGATCTTTTCTAATTCGTCCATCAGATCTTTTTTAGTTTGGAGTCTGCCCGCTGTATCAATGATCCCAACTCCCTTATCAAGATTCTCTACAGCTTCTAAAGTTTTATAAGCAATGGCTGCAGGATCTGAACCTGGTTTGCCTGTGATACAAGGGATACCCAGTTTTTCTGCCCATTGAGATAATTGTTCCGTTGCTGCAGCTCTAAAAGTATCTGCAGCACCTAAAACTGGAGAATACCCTAAGTCTTGATAATACTTTGCAAGTTTACCTGAACTGGTTGTTTTTCCAGTGCCGTTCACTCCCACCATCAAAATAATATGAGGGTAAGTTGTTGGAATAGAAGAGCTTTGAGAAGAAATGAGATTGAGAGATGCTATCTGAAGTTTCTCCAAAAGACTGATATCCGGGGTAGAATCTTCCTCAATCTTTTGAATGAGAAAATCAGCGGTTTGAGTGCTCACATCAGAACTTACTAAGATCTCCCATAGAGGTTTAAGATCTTTAGGATTCTTGTCTTGTGTAAAGAGATTTTTCAGTCTTTGAAAGAAATGAGTTCTTGTTTTTTCTAGAGCAAAATCTAATCGATTTTCCGTTAAAGGTTCTTTAGAAGAACTTTCAACCGAAGAATCTTTAAGATTCTTCTCCTCAGAAGAAATTGGATATTTCCATACAATATAAAGAAAAAATGACGCAAAAAAGCCAATGATAATAAAGGCAAGAAAAATATTATAATTCATAAGAGAAGTAGACTATTTCAACCAGAAATATTCTACAAGATTTCCGAAGGGATCATAAAAATAAAATCCTCGTCCATCGGATCTGTCATAAGGAACTTTCCAAATAGAAAATCCGAAATCTTTGACTCTTAAATAGAGTTTATCAACCAATTCAGATTTTTGAGCCATAAATCCATAATGATGTAAAATAGAATCTTCTGGGGATATAGGCAGATCGGTTTTTTTAAGAACGATAAGATCAGTGCCGAGTGTGACAAGAAGCTCGTCTTCTCTCCAAAAATTCACAGAACACTGTAAAACAGTCTTAAAATACCAAGTTGCTTTCTCTAAATCTGGAACTTTTAAAGCAAGATGATTTAAGCCTGTGATAAATTCAGACATGAATTATGATTCTACCCAACTATGTTTATCCAGCATAGATTTTACAATGCCTACAATACGAGAATTCATATCATTAGGTTCTTGTAATGAAAGGTTCTTAAGAAGTTGTCTGGCTTCTTGATTATGCTCAGCTTGAGCTTCTAAACATTCTAGAGCTGCAATACGGACATTCTCATTTCGACTTTGAACTAAAGTGAAAGCAGGTTTGACAATAATAGGATCAGAGTAATCTTTCAGAGCTAAAAGAATTTCAATATTTCTTTCATGAATCGACTCTTCAAAAAGAGCTTCTTCTGTATGAAGAGAATCGACTAAGAGTTTTAGGAAGTCTTGAAGATCTAAGATTTTCTCTGCAGCACGAATGGCCCAGGAGACTCTGAGATGTTTTTTAACAGCAGTTTCTACAAAAGGTTTAGAAAACTCTTCCCATTCAGTGATGAGCTCGATCACTCTTTCTTTTTCCCGGGTGTCTTGAATTCCATGATCTGTAGACATCTCAAATCTTCGGAGAAGATTAGGAATAGCAATCTCCGGAGGCAGTGCTGCTAGACCATCTAAAGCTTCCTGTCTTTGATCTTTAACAGTGAGCTTATTGGAGAGGGTTTTACCCCATTTTTCTGCTTGTTTTAAATTTTGATTCCGTTTCCAGGAATTGTACCATTGGATTAAACTCACACATCCTGCCTTAGTGTAATGAAAAGAATCAGTGCCAGAGCAATCAAAAAGATGCTCCCACTGTGCCATGTCCACAGAAACATATCAGAAAGTGATTTAGCATCGTGGATTTTTACATTCATAGCGGTTCTCCTAGAATAC
This sequence comes from Silvanigrellaceae bacterium, assembly GCA_947457515.1. Taxonomy (GTDB): domain Bacteria; phylum Bdellovibrionota_B; class Oligoflexia; order Silvanigrellales; family CANGWC01; genus CANGWC01. The sequence continues at coordinate 14,099 of CANGWC010000021.1, read as the reverse complement.
CAAAAAAAGGAAGTGTTAGGGGAGTGGGGTCAGATGTTTTGATGATAAATTCTCCAGAAAGAGGGATATTTTGACTCTGATTCCATGTTGAAGGGATGTCTATATCTAATTTAAGGACAAGAGTGTTTTTTTGTTTTTTATAGAAAGAATAAGAATATTTTAGAGGATCTTTAAGAAGAGATGTTTTCCATAAAAGAGACACAGATCCCGGAGATGATACAAGATGAGGTAAAGTTTCTAAGATCACTTCTTTAGTCAAATGTTGACCAGCTCTCACTGGACCAAGTTCCAGATGAGTGATGTTTTTGGTAAGAGCAGGGGGTATTTTTCCTACAATAGGTAAACTCATATCAGGTAAGTATATCGAATTTGTTTTAAGAGTCACAGATTCTTGGAAAGATCCTCTCATATCTGGTTTATCCACAACAATAAAAAGCTTGTCTTTTTGTATCTCTGTCCTGATCCAAGGTTGAGAACTCTCAAAACTTTTTATATCAACAGCTTTTCCTTTTGCAGATTTTTTGATTTTCACGGGTATCTTAATGGGGAAAGCTGTTTTCTCATCTAGATAGACTAAAGGAGGATCTAGTTCGATTTCCGATACAACAAGCCCGGACATTCTAAGAGTATAAGTTTGAGGTTCAGAAGTCTCTAAAGTAAAGCTTAAGTCTGTAGGACCTGAGAAAAGAGAAGAATCCCAATCAAAATTCAGTTCTCCTTCTTCTCCGGGAGCAAATACAGAACGGGGTGTCACCTGTAAAGAAAGACATCCACATGTAGAATGAAGATGCTGAATAGAAAGAGTTTGATCACTGGTGTTTTTTATCAGAAATTTGCCGTGAACTTTTTGTCCTCGAAAAATAGGATTATAGTGGAGGACATTAGGTGAGAAAGAAAAATAACCTTTTGAAAAAGCAAAGTTAAAAAATAAGAGAACAAAAATTAACATACATCTTAATAGGTATATCGAGAAATCATTTATGAATCAATTACTGTCTTGGGGATCTTTGGGGATATCCGCTGTCCTTACAGCTCTCGCTTTTCCGGGAGAATCATTTCCTAACTATTCAATATCTTTAGCTATATTTATATCTTTTATTGGGGTCTTTTTCTTTATTTTTCGCCAAAAAAAAATTGTAAATAAAGTTAAAGGAATTTGGTTCATGGGGTGTTTCACCTCTTTTTTGACATTCCACTGGATCATAGAACCCACAGTAACATTCGGGGGAGTCCCCCTCATCGCGTCCATTGCCCTTTTTGCAATCTATTGTGCCTTTTCAGGATTTTACTACGTTTTTCTATTCGCCCCCTTCTTTTTTAAATCCCCACTCATCCTGAGTGCTCTCTTATCCGTAGGTTGGGAACTCTTTTCGCCTAGATTCTTTCAATGGCATTTAGGATATCTTATCCAAGATCTTTCCTGGTTAGCTCAAATTCACAGTTACTTTGGGCCGGGAGCTTCCACTTTTATTCTTCTACTCACACAAGCTTACATCGCTCAATTCTTTATCACTCATCATAAAAAATATCTTTATAAAACTCTTCTCATTTATACCGTTGCAACTTCTTTAGGATATCTCGAGTTTCAACGAGTCCAAAAAAATCTTACTCAACACCAAAACTCTCAATCTCTGAAAATAGGCTGGATCCAACCTAATTTTACCTTTGATGATCTGGCCAACAGATCTCCTCTTCCCGGATCTCAGATCATGGGATTAGAACCTTTATGGAAGATGACAGATCAGTTACTTTCCCAAAATAAAGTTGATCTCATCATTTGGCCAGAGAGTGTGGTTCCCCATGAATTTACGTTATCCAAAGAATTTGTAAAACAGACATTCACGTTACTTCAAAAGTTTAACACCCCTCTTCTTCTCCAAGCTACAGAATGGATATCTCATAGAGATCTCTATGCATCTTCTTTCATTATGTATCCTAATCAGACTTGGAGCCATTTCTATCGAAAATGGATCCCTATGCCTTTTGGAGAAATGTTCCCTTTTGAAGAGTGGTATCCCTCCATGGGTGAACTTTTTAGAGAGTATGTAGGTAATACAAGTAAAGTGACTGTAGGACACGAGGCAACGCCTCTTCCCATTCATTCCAATGTTTCTTTAGGAACTATGATCTGTTTTGACGCCATCAGCCCGGATCTGGGAGTGGCCTTATCTTTAAATAATCAAATTTTGATTAATCAAGGAAACTTTGTTTGGATGGGTAAAACAAATGCCGGGTTACTCTTTAGTCAAATCGGAAGAAGTCGAGCATTAGAGAATCACCGATCCCTGATTTTAGTTTCTAATACGGGTCCCACTCTTGCATTTGATCCTTTAGGAAGACCCATAGGAAAGAAAACAGAGTTACTTACTCAAAACAGTGGTGTCTTTGAAGTGCCGACTTATGATGAAATCTCTTTTTATGCTCGGTATGGCAAAAATCTTATGAATGCCATCATACTTCTTTCGGTGCTGATTTTAGGTTTTCGTCACTTTGAAAAAAAGAAAAGATCTTGGATGAGGAAAAGAATAAAATAACTGTTTCTTTAATATTCTTATTTAAGATTTCAAGAAATCCTTAGCATCAATGATCCTGTAAAAATACTTACTATTTAAAAAGTTTTTAGAGACTCCTCCCATATGGAAAAGAACAGGAATCACAGCAAAGCCTACAGGGATAGAAAGTCGATTGATTTTCTCTTGAACTTCCTCAATCACATCCATCCCTAATTCTTTAAGACCAGATTTAAATTCACAAAGAAACAGATTTTTACTTTTTGTTTGGATGAGATAATCTATTTGACATCCTTTATTTTGAGATGTTTTGGTTTGTCTGTAAGGTCCATCGAAAACACAATCTAATTCATCAATTTCTATTGATTTCAAGAGTAACGATCTGTTTTGAATTAGAAGGTTTTCAAATTGTAGTCCCATGTGAGAAGTAAATCCTGGTAGATTTGAGATATTTATAGAATTGAAGGAACCTTTAGAGATTTCGATTTGATAAGGCTCAATATTTTTAAGGTAAAATCTAATATAGGGATCTAGAATTCCATAAAGTTTTTGTTTGAGGATTTTGCCTGTTTTTAAAGACCATTGATGATGTTCTGCTACAAAGCCGGAAGTGATCAAATGATCCATAAGTAAACTCAAATCTTGATTTTTCTGTTGGATATCCTCTTGAAGTTCAGTGAGGGATTTCATTCCATCTTTTAAAGAATCTAAGATTTTTTTATAAGTTGTTCCTTTACCATTAAAAATATCATGAAAAATAGATTTAAATTCTGAAGTCAGTAGACCATCTTTTTCAAAACAAAGATTTTTGATGTTTTCATCAGCCATAATATCAGGATTGATCTGTCCTAAATACCAAGGCACACCCCCTAAAATACAAAGAATTTTATAGATTTCAAAATCAGATCCTTTGAATCCTAAGGTCTTGAGAAAAGTTGTGCTCTGAGGGATCATCAGAGGTTCTAAAGTCATCTTTAAAGAAATACGCCCTAAGAAAGCGGTGCTATTGAGAATATTTTCTTCTACCCAAGTGGAAACTGATCCGCAAAATACAAGAAGAAGATGATTCTTATTTTCAAGAGTGACATCCCACCAAGGTTTGAGTTTTGGCACAAAAGTATGATCCATGGATCCCATCCATGAAATTTCATCAAATAAAATAATATCGCCAGGAGAAATGTGTTTTGCAAAGTAATTGAGGATCTGACTCCATTCAGTCATATGAACCAAAGGAATATTGAGTTGTTCCGATAATTGTTGAAGGAAATAATCCCTTTGATCTTGAGCAGTGATTTCAGCTATGGGAGGCAATCCTGTAAAGACAAAGAACCGGGAGCCTTTTAAGAGATATTGATTTGAAAATTCAGAAATGAGACGACTTTTCCCAATACGGCGTCTACCCTTGATGACAGCAAGGGTGGGTCTTTTTCGATCATAGAGGACTTTCAACTTTTGAAGTTCAGACACTCTGCCGACAAAAGGATGTTCTTTATTTATCATGACTCATCCAAATGAATAAATCTAACATCTTGATCTGATTTACTCAATCATTTAATTTTAATGTAAATGTAATTTAGAGTCATCTGAACTTTCTGTATTACTAAAGAATCCTGAATTCATATTAGAAAGTAAACTGTCTGCGGTTTCCGTTTTAAAAGGAACCACTTCATCTATGCGAAAGTGGAAAAGAGTATAGTTTTTATGGATCAAGTAATCCTTTGCATCTAAAAGAGCTTGATAATAACTATCCACAAAAACAATATGATTAAAATCTGGTAAATAAGGTAACATATGACTGAGCATTTTACCTTTAGGAATATCTCCTAAAAAGAAAACACCATCTCTTATAAAATAGTCACTTTGACTCCCTAATGTGGGTTTATCCCTAAAAACTTTTGAGAACTTTAAATCTAAGGAGGAAAGCTGATAAAGAATATTAGGGATCTGAGAAGAGTTAGGAAATTCATGGGATAAAGCGATCACTGTTTTATTTTGAGAGGTCAGTTTTTTGATTCTTTGAGAAATAGAAGGATCAACCAGTTTAAAAGCAGCACCTGTTTTCCAATAAGACCAGAGTTCCCAAGCTTTAGAATGAGCACTTTCTGGTTCTGATTTAGAAAAGAAATCATAGAAATAGAAGAAAGCTCTGTCATCAGCGAGAGGATTCTCTGGAGTGATAATCGTATTTTCAACCCCTACCACTAAAAGACATCTAGGTTTCTTGTCACAAAAATCAAAGACGTTCCTAATATTATTTGTAGAGATAATATTGTTAAAAGGTTTTCCTAAGGCATTTGGATAAATAACAAGAAAAAGTAAACAGAAGTAGAGTGATAGCTGGTATTGATTCTTTGAAAATTTTCCCATTCCAACTCCTTAATTTCTCTTATAATTTTAGTGAAAATATTTAGATAATTAAAGTGTCATTAAAATTTTTTTTATACAAATACAGATCAATGTTCCCAGTCGAGTGAAAGTGAGACTCAGTGGAATCAAAAATTAAGTCTTTGTGAGACGATCAAAAAATATCAGAATGAAAAAGCAAGCTCACTAGCATCCCAAATTCCCTAAAGTTAATAGGAATTCCCTCTCGATTTGTTAAGACATGGTCGCCAAGAAGCTAACCCCCAATTCATGACCACAGGATTCTAGGATGACTTCTTCCAGACCGTCTCAGGTGCAAGATTCTCTTCTTTGCAGCCTCTCAGAAAGTCATTCACCAGTGTCTGATAAGGTATGTTGTTCCTCTTACCAAGTGCCTTAAAATACTCGATGACATCGGTGTCTAGGCGAATAGTCACGCTTTTTTTTAATTTGCTGGCGTAGGGGTTGGGTTTCAATTTCATTTTCTTTAGATCGTATTCTTTACGCATAATTCACCTCTGGTTATAGATTCTCAAAGTCTTTACGCTCACGCTTTGTGGCTTTTCTGGCACTGATGATCCTGATGGTGTTTTCCTCTTCAATTGACACATGAATCACAAATAAAAGTCTTCGGTTACGACTGTGCCCGATCAAAATTTGTCGATGCTCGTCATCGGAATGATCTGGATCAAAAGTTATTTTTGCCAGGTCATCAAAAAAGACACTTGAGGCCTCTTCAAATGAGACCTTATGTTTTTTGAGATTGAATTCAGCTTTCTTCGGGTCCCAATCAAACTTCATAGCTAATTGTACATACAGTATATGTACACGTCAAGATGGGTGCCTACTCACTTCTTACCGACATTCCACACTCTGAAATATATATTTTTTCTAGATGCAAAGGATTATGTCTATTTAACTAGCTGAAATTAAATATAATTATTTCTGCTACTTTAAATTTAAAGAGATATCAGTATATTTAGATGATTTTGATTTTTAGTAAAGGTGAGACCGAGTAGAATTAAAAATTCATTAGATATGAAAAGGTAAGCGAAATAGTGTCATCAGATTCTTGAGTATCTGGATTTGCAGTAAGCTTAGTAACAATGTACCTACCCTCTAGGGTCAATTTTATGATAATTTTCCCTGCGTCTACAGATCTTTTAATCTCGGTCTCAAGGAGATCGTTGAACTCTAATATCCTTTCAAGAAATACTTCATCCATATTCGTTAAGGACTTAATCTTACGCAAAAGATCGTAATACCTTGATACTTGATCGAGAGTTAAGGTTCCTATTGTTTTTTCTAATTTTAGTTTTTGTAAAGCTGTGTGAACATCAGAAGGTTCTGAAGCTCTGGCTTGAAAAGGCAGAGAACATAAAATTATTGATAATATTAAATAATTCATTCTTTTGTCTCGTTTTTAATGGATTTTATAAGTAACTTAACAAAAATCTGCAGTCAACGTATTTTTGATGGATGTCTAGATGAACGATCAGAAGGAATAACCAAGAGTATAATTGTGATAGTTAGCGTTGATTTTTTGAAATTCTTCCCATTCGGACTCTTTAACTTCTCTGATGATTTTATAAGGTGAACCCAGGACTAAACTCCGGGGAGGGATCTTAACGTTCATTGTGATCAGAGTGCCTGCTCCAATTAAAGAACCTTTTCCAATATGAGCACCATCTAAAATGATAGAACCCATACCCACAAGAACCTCATCTTCAATAGTGCAACCATGGAGCATACACATGTGACCTATGGTGACACGGGATCCAATTTGAACAGCTGGATGGAGATGGGTTCCATGAATCACAGAGTTATCTTGAATATTTGTTCTTTGCCCAATATGGATAGGTGTGACATCTCCTCTCAGGACAGCATTAAACCAAACAGAGCTTTCTTTTTGGATGATCACATCTCCTATGATCCTTGCGCCATCAGCCACAAAGGTATCATCTAAAATAGGCATTCTGCCTTGAAAAGATGAGAGTGAAGCGAGGGGACTGATTCTAGATTGTTTTTGCATAGTGAGTCCATAAAATATATACCCAGAAGAGTGTTGTATCAAATTCAGGAGAAGATAGATGTTTAATTCATGGTTAGAAGCTTTACCTACATATCCTATGGCAAGAAATCTGAATCGTAAGAAAAAACTCAAAGAAGAGAAAAGAGATATCTATGATTTTGGAGTGGGGGATCCTCAGGAACCTACAGATCCTTTGATTATTAAGAGTCTTCAAGAGAATATTGATCCTGTGAGTCAGTACCCTGAATTTACAGGATCTCTTCTTTTGAGAAAGACATGTTCCGATTGGGCTCAAAAAAGACTCAATGTTAGCATAGATCCTGTCACACAGATCTTATCCACTAATGGAAGTAAGGAAGCTGTTTTTCATATTTCACAAGTTCTTTTAAATAATCTTTCCTCTCGTAAAGGCATTGTTGCTCCAGAGCCTTGTTACCCTGTCCACAGATCAGGACCTCTTCTTGCAGGAGCAGAACTTCTTTCCCCTGCATTAGATCCTAAAGAAAAATATATTCTTGCTCCGCATCTGATCCCTAAAGAATGGATCCCAAGAATTAGAGCTATGTGGGTTTGTTATCCACATAACCCAACGGGAGCTACTTTAACTAAACAACAAGCACTTGATCTTTATAACTGGGCTTTAAAACATGATATCGTTCTTTTATCCGATGAAGCTTATATAGACAGCTACGATCCTGGAACAGAAACTCCTTTTTCATTTTTAGAGATCTCTCAAGATAATCAATATAAAAATATTTTAAGTTTCTTTACATTAAGTAAACGATCGGGAATGACAGGTTACAGAACTGGATTTATTGCCGGTGATCAAAAACTCATTGAAATGTATGGTCGATACAGAACTCACGCAGGTCTATCAACTCCAGATTTTATTCAGAAAGCAGCTGTGACTGCCTGGACAAATGAAGCTCATGTTCTTCGAAGAAATGAGATCTTCGCTCAAAAAAGAAAACTCATTCATACTTTCCTAGAGAAACATAACTTTGAATTCATCAAAACAAACTGTACTTTATACGTTTGGATTAAAGTTCCTCAGAAGTATTCTTCCAGTGAAGAGTATGCAGCATTTTTAGCTCAGAATACGGGAATTATTATCACACCGGGAGATGTTTTAGGAGATCCTAAGACTTGCCAAGATTGGTTTAGATTGGCTCTTGTTCCATCTATAGAAAATACTCAAAAAGCTTTAAGTCTATGGGAAAAGTTTACTTAGAAATAGATGTACAATGATCTCATTGAATTTGAAGTTTGTTGTTAGAACTAAGCTACTTCGGTTTTGACTCTGATTTTGAAACCTTCTGCAGCTAGTTGATCATTTAAGGCTAATTCAATCAATATACCTTCGGAGTAGCCAATCATATTGGCTATTTGTGCTGCTTTTTTGATACTGACTAATTGTCGGCCTTTCTCAATATCGCATAGGTTAGCAGAAGACAAATTTAAGATTTGAGAAAATTCAACCTGAGTGAGATCAAGACTGAGCCTCCAAGATTTGAGAAAAGATCCTAAAGTCATAGGGCCTAGTTTTTTTTCTAACTGAAAAGTTCCGGAATGAAGTTTTTGTTTATTCATGATGGTTATCTCACTGAAGTTGCCACATTGAATCATTATACTGTTAAAAACAGTATAATATCAATAAAAATCGTCACTGTTTATAAGTTTAAAAATGAGTGCTTTTAAAAGTATTGATCTATGAACTATATGTAAATACTTAAGTAATTAATGCAGAAATCTTCTCAAGACATTCTTTTAAGGTGTCTAAATCTGCCTTCTCAATGAATTTAATTTTTCGAGCTTTCCAATCTAGATTTTTTAAATGATCTGCTAAAATAGCCCCATTAATTTTCTTTCCAGAAAGTAACACTTCAAAAGGATATCCTTTGATATTTGAAGTGATCGGACAAAACACAGCTAAACCTGTTTTTTGATTATAGTATTTTTTAGATATGACCAAACCTGGTCTGACTCCTTTTTGTTCACTTCCTGCTTGTGGAGTAAAATTCAGCCAAACGATATCTCCTTGATCAGGTACGTAACGCATTACCAAACCTCATTTCCTTCTTTTACAAAAATTTCTTCCTCATGAAGATTATCTGTGGTGATTTTATCGACTAAATCTTCAAGTGAAAACTTTTTTTTAGCTTGGAAGATAATAATGACTCCATCCTTATGTTCCACTTCAACTTCAGCATTTTCACTTAAGTTCATTTTCTCAATAATCGTCTTAGGAATACGAATTCCCAGTGAATTCCCCCATTTTTGGATTTTTGCAGACATATGATCTCCCTGTGATTGATTCTAACAAATAGTATAAACAATGTATATACTATTTAATCAAAAACCCCTGTTTCACATCTGAAGTGCAACACCAGGATTATACTATTTTAGTGGTACAAAAATTATAATATATTGTTATCAGTAAATTAATATAAAATTATATATAATAATTAAAATTAATAATAACAATAAGCATGTTTCAGTTATTATTTCTTTTTTACTCAAATTTTAACTTTTTTGGGTTTGAATCAAATCATAAAATCAAATTCAAAACGACAAACTCTATTCAGATAAACTTAAGTCCCATTTATCAAACATAGCATTCCTTCCGACAAATCATAAAAGGTTTATTATGCATAAATTCATATTGATTGTGTTTATTTTTGCATGTGGGAAAACAATCCAAAAAACATCTTCAGAACTCGGTCCTGTGGGAGTTCCCCAACTGGATCAGTACAGTAAATCAGCTCCCAGGCTTTCTCCAGAACAATTTTCAGCAAACCTCTCTCAATCATTAGGAGTGACCATAGGATATGATTATCAAGGTAAAATATATGATCTTTTATTGGTTTATTTCGCTGTTCCGTTAGGTGGGTTGGATTTTTTAAATAAAGTGCGTTTCCGGGAGCCTTTAGCTAAAGTCCAAACAGTTCTTGTTTCTCGATATATAGCTTGGATATCTACATATCTTTTTATGATGAAAGAAAAAGATCCTTCAACAAGAAAAGTTTTTCAGATCTTAAGTCCAGAAGAAAAAGTTTCTTCTCAAACTCAGAAATTTAAAGATCAATTAGTTCTTCTTTTTCATGCAACTTTAGGTAGAGAACCGTCTAGTTCTGAAATCAGCATTGTTGAAAATAGATTTCACAATATTCTTAAGATCAATCCTTCTGCAAGTTTTCTTGCATGGGCATTAACCACCTATGCATTACTTTCTTCTATGGAGGCATGGCATGTCCTACGAGGATAAAAAATTTAAACTGAATCGAAGAAGCTTTATTCAAAATAGTCTCATAGGAGCAACATCTTTTATGACTCCTGCAGGAACTTTTTTGATGGGGACACCTTCTGTTTTAGCGAATTCACAAGGCCCTGCAAAAAGAGTTCTTTATCTTGTTCTTTCTGGTGGATGGGACAGTGCTTTTGCCAGCGATCCTATTATTGGATCTAAACAAACATCATCATCGTATGAAGATGTCTATAAACAAACAACAGGACAATATGCTCCCTTTCAAATCCCTGGCAAAAATACCTGGTTAGGAGCAGGATTTCTCCCGGCTAAAGATATCCTTTCTCGAATATCTATTGGAGTTGTTAATGGGATGCATATGGAAGTCACAGCCCATGAACTTGCCTATCAATACATTCTCAGTGGAAGACTCTCCCTTTCTAATTCAAGGGATTTCCCATCAGTTCTCAGTTTAATGGGACAATCTAAAGGAACATTTCCTCCTCTTCTTGTTTTAGGACAAGCAGTTCCTTTAGGAGAAACTCGATTTACAGCACCTCCTATTCAAGTCGCTAATGCTGAACTTTTAAAGGATATGCTATCAAAACCAGCTATAGATGGTGTTCCTGAAAACATTCTTAATGAAGCATTATCTTTAATTTCTGATTTAGATGCAGAAGCTCAGAAAAGATTAACCCAACAAGAGAAACTCGATCTGAGTTCATGGATCAATTCTAGTCAGAAATTAAAATCTGTAGAAGATTCCGGGATAGGACCTAAATTGGCATTCACTCAGGAAGTTAAAGATCGATTTCAATTAGGGACTAATGGAGATCTGAACTCGATTTCAGGACTTCTTGCAGGAGCATACATAGCATTCTCTGCTGGATTAACATCTTATGTTTCTGTCAGTGGATCAGGTTTTGACACACATCAAAATCAACTCAGTATGCAGCTTCCTTTACAACAAAGTTTTTCAAGTGCATTAAGCCTTTTATTAAAAGCTTTTCAAGATACTCCAGATCCTGATTATTCCGGGAGAACTCTGATGGATACAACAATGATTGTGATCACTTCAGAATTTGTGAGAACTCCTAAATTTAATTTGAATTTAGGAACAGATCATTGGCAATCAGCATCAGTAATTTTATTAGGAGCTGGTGTGAAAGATGGAGCAATCATAGGAGCAACGGGAGACGATGCCATTCCATTAGGTTGGAGTGATTCCAAAGCTGTCATTAAAACAGAGGATAATGTTCTTTTACCAGATCACTTTGCAGCAACTTTATTATCCAAATTAGGCTTTAATGATGAGGCCAATACCATCAGTTCAACACGTATAGATAATCTGTTTACTTAATATGATAAAGATTTTAAGAATGTTTTTGCTGAGTTTCATTTTGGTTCATTGCGGAGCTATCAGTAATTTAAATTTATTCCAAAAAAAACAAAAAACAAAAGATTATTCTACAGAGACAAGGAACCTCAGGTCTTATTCTCTAGCCTTAAGAGGAATGCAACCATTACATCAAGAGATCCTAGATTTTAAGAACGGTAAAAAAATTCAAGATTTTCAAAATGATTGGATGAATACATCAGAAGTCCAAAATAATATCACCCGCTATTTTAAGGATCTTATGGGAGTGGCTATTCTTCCCGGAAGGTTATCCTCTGCTTCTCTCAATAAAACAGCTGATGGAATTTATTATCATCCTACCAAAGGATCATGTCAGAGTTCAGAATCTGTTTCCATTGAACCTTGGTGGACAGACCCAGGAACAGTTGTTTCCATGTGTAAGACTTCAGTATCTGATGCTGTTTTCTATACAAAATCTAGCGGCGAAAAAGCGTATTGTTTAGATATGGCCGGTGAAGATTTTAAATCATCACCCTGTGGGTGTGGGCCCCATGCTTTTCTCTGTTTACCTTCAGAACTTCAAACAGATATTGAAGACAGCATTAATAAAGAAACAGGAGAAAGAGGAAAGTATATCTATAATAATGGATTATCTTGGAAAGATTATTTTTCTGGAGATTTTTTAATCACAGATAAATATTTACTTTATGCCTATGCTCGGACTCAAATAGAACTTCTCATTGGTACAATTTCGTTAGATCAAATTTTTGCACTCCTTAAAAGCACACCTCTTAAGACTTTCAATAAAACAGCATTGCCATTAAATAGTCACCGACATGGAATTGTGACAAGCATCGCTTTTATGAGTTTTTTTAACAATATGAGATCTCGGGCCAGAGCTTTAACCCGAAGCATGCTTTGTAAAGATATTGATCCCACCTTAAATACAGATGGTACAAAGACTTTTTTAAATCCATCTTTAACGGATGCTGATAGAGCTCACGGACAGAAAACTAGCTGTTCCTATTGTCATTATGGTTTAGATAATGTGGCTTCAGCTTTCTTAAGATATGACTTCAATGGTATATACACCTCTTACCTCAATCCACTGCCCTCAGATGTTGCTCATATCTTTGGTCAAGACGGAGAAGGCCCTGAGTTTGTCGCCAGCAGTTATATTGAAAGAGGACAAGAATTCCATGAATGTATGTCTCAAACAGCTTGGAAATCTTTTTCCGGGGAGAGTTGGTATACGTTAACCTCAGATGAACAAGAAACCCTCAAAAAAGCTTCTCTATCAGGTCCAAAGGATCTCCTGAATACAGTTTTAAGTGAAAGCTTTGCAGGACATTCTAGAAGGTATTAGCTATCAGGTAAAACTCTGTAGAGTGAGTTTTTGGTGAGGATGCCTTTAGTTTTGGCGTTTATCTGCCCCATTTGAGTGTGATCTTTTTTTTGCTTTTCACACAGTCCAAAAGATAGAGATCAATGAGTTTTTGGTAGGAAATTCCAGATTCATCGGAAAGAGCCTTAAAATAGTCAATCACAATGGGGCTCAGATTGATCCCCACTGCTTTTTTTTGAGCCGTAGGGTAGGTGTTCTTGATTTCTTTCATTTTATCTAAATCATATTCTTTTTTAATGGGAGTCATATTTATGTTGATAATGAAGGACTATCTATTACTTTAAAAATGACTAAATTCTTGAAAAACTCACTGATTCATATCTTAAGTGAAGTTTTGGAAGTGTGTCTCTAAATATACTCATAATATCAATTTAGTCTTTGTATCTCTTAGTTAAATTTCAAATCATAATTATCTATATGAGTTAATGATGTCATCATAATTCTGGATCAGGCTTTCTTGGTTATTGCTGGGGTATGGTCGAGCAATTACTCAGCATGAACAGAAAATAAATCTAATTTATATTGTTTCAAAAAGTCATAAAATCCATCTATTTCTCGGGGCGCTTCATCATCATCCAAATCTAGATCACAGAGAGGAGTCGCTTGTGTATAGAGAGGTTTTTTATTTTTATTAAATGATTCTTCTAATTTAGAATAATATTCTTCTTGTATCTTTTCAAAAGAGGTTATTAATTTTTGGGATGGTGTTGTCTGGGCAATAACTGTTAAGGCTGCTTTAACAAGCTTGTTAACTAAAGCAGTGAATGTTGTTAAATCGGCTTCTGTAATTAATCCATATGATTGTAGATCTGCAACATGGCTATTAACAAGATCAGGATCTTTGGTATGCTTTAATTTTATAATATCTGCGAAGTCTAAATGAGGATTATTAAGATTTGTGTATGTTGCATATGCTGAAGAGTTTAAGCTCAGAAACAATGATAAAATAAATATAATCATTTCAGGTTTCCTTGTAAATTTTCTTTACAATATACAAAATCAAGAATATGTCAACATTGTTATTTTTATATAGATTTTTCGTAACTGCTCGACCCCCCTATTTTAGGAGGGTCGGAATTATTTCATAAATGAAGAAATCAAAGATAAATTTTTTAGGCAGTGGATGGAAAGAAGGCATCCGGAGAATCTAAAGCTTTAGAAATAGCATTGTAAGCATCATAGCCTCT
>CANGWC010000020.1 GCA_947457515.1 Silvanigrellaceae bacterium | reverse complement strand
GAGCTTTAAATTGGTTCAATCTGCTGAATCTAAATGGAGGAAATTAAAAGGATTCAAACTTCTTCGTGGTGTCTATTTTAAGGAGGCTTTATGTGATGATCAATCTAGCCCCGCTGCTTAGCTTGAAACACCAAATTTGACATTAACTCCTATATCGAGGGGTATGTCCTTTATAATTAAATCCTATCGATTCAGGATCATTAAGATCATAATAACTTGAGACATAAAAATGATTCATATTTAAAGGAACATTATTTAAAATAAGATTTTCAAATAAAGATCTCTGCATATGATTTGACAGAGCTCTCGATCTCATAAGAGCAGTTCTCACTAAAAAATCTATAACTTGTGAATAGTTAAGATTATATGGGTAGTGTGTTGAATCTCTAAAGATTTTAATATCGTTAAGTAACCCAGAATAAACTTTTCTTTCAAGGAAGAAATCATCACCATCTCTAGGGTGAAAGTGATTCAGATATTTAATACACATATTAATCACGGCAGCATATTCAGGGATAAGAAAATCTTCCCCTTCAGTATAAAACTTAGCTACATATCGAGCTCTATTGAGTAGATAATCTGTGAAATTACGAAATAGAGTCGGATCTACGAGTTTTCTATAGGATTCTAGAACTTCCTTAGGGATATCAATTGGTTCAATGTGAGGATATTGAGTGCTTTTAGATAAAGCTGTTGCAGTTAATAATACAAGCAGTAAAAACTTAAATAGAGATTTTATGAAATCCATTAGATACGAATATCATGAATTTTGAATTAATAAAATAAATATATTATATATAAAACATAAAACAAAAAAACTTAATAAATATAATATCTTAATTTGTTTTTCAAGTAAATACCTTAACAATTCTTAGAGTATTTTAGGGCAGAAAGTGTTCACTTAAATATTGAGGATAATTTTTCTCTAGATGTTTATTAAAACGGCTTTTCACAGAGTTTGTAAAATCTTTCAAGGAGATTTTTTCATCCTTAAAATCAGTTTTATATAATTTATAAAATTGTGCTAAATGATTAAA
This sequence comes from Silvanigrellaceae bacterium, assembly GCA_947457515.1. Taxonomy (GTDB): domain Bacteria; phylum Bdellovibrionota_B; class Oligoflexia; order Silvanigrellales; family CANGWC01; genus CANGWC01. Next base: position 17,840 of record CANGWC010000020.1, on the reverse strand, counting down.
TATAGTTTTATAACAAGTTGCTGAGAAATGAACAAAATAGGAAGAAGCTTCTTGTTGAGCATTAAAGAAAGACAATACAAAAGCTTTAGAATCTTCTATTTTAGTAGCTAAACTTTGAGAAGTTGGATCTTGAAAAAACTCATCCAAACTATTCCACATGGAGCCTTGTAAAATAGCTTGTTTTTCTAGATATTTAATCAATAAGTCTTCTTTGTTAGGAGAATTCAGGATAACTAAAAGTTCTTCAGGAAGAGTATATTCGATAAAATTCTTTAAGTGGAATAAATCATGTAATAAATAATCCCAAAGATTTTTGTAACCTTTACTCTTTAAAGCAGATACTGAAGGGACATGTAAGAAGTGTGAACCTTCAATACGTCGGAATTCTGGAAAATCTAAAAAATCTCGATTAGTCTGATTATCGCTAACATGTATAAAATAAAAAACAAGATCAAAAAGATTGTTTTTCTTTATAGTATAGGAAGTAATAGGTTTTTGATTAGGTAACATCCAGTTCACAGGTTTCAATATATTTTGTAATAAAGTGATATTTTCTTCAGAGTAATGGGTTGGCATAACTCCTGAAGAGTTAACTCCTAATCTGGCATATTGCGTATGATAATCTCTTACAAAAAGATGATTCATATTTAAAGAACCATTGTTATTAATGAGATATTTAAATAATACTTTTTGAGAAGGAGAAACCATAGCTTCAGACCTGATAAGAGCAGTTTTGACTAAAAAATGAAGAACATCTGAGTATTTAAGATTATAAAGAGATTCTTTGGAGTTTTTGAGATTTTCAATATCCTGAAGTAAAAGTGAGTAAATATGTCTTTCAACAGAGAAATCAGATTCTCCCCCAGATTTTCTTGGAGTGTAATCTTCTCCATTATATCTTGGATGAAACTGATTTAGGTATTCAATACACATGTTAATCACAACAGCATATTCAGGAATCAGAAAATCTTCCCCTTCAATATAAAACCTAGTCACATATCTAGCTTTATTGAGTAGATAATCTGTAATATTAGGAAATAGACTCTGATCTACGAGTTTTCTGTAGGATTCTAAGATTTCTTGAGGGACATCAATTGGTTCAATGTGAGGGTATTGAGAACTTTCAGATAAAGCTGTTGCACTTAATAGTAGAGGAAGTAAATACTTAAATAGAGATTTTATAAAAATCATCAAAGATGGATATCATAAATTATAATTTATTTAAATAAAAATATAATCAACGTATTATACTAAATAAAACTATTTATATTTAAAGAGTTAGGTGCCTGCAGCACGTTTTTTCTTATACTCTTCCACCATCTGTTCTTGAATATTTCGAGGAACAGGAGCATAGCGGTTAAATTCCATAGAGAATTCACCTTTACCTTGAGTAGCAGAGCGAAGATCTGTTGAGAAACCAAACATTTCTGAAAGAGGAACTTCTGCTTCAATTTGAGAGTAATTACCTTGTCCGGAGGTTCCTGTTAAGACACCACGACGTTGACTGATAAGTCCCATCATAACACCTTGGAATTCATCAGGTCCTTCAACTCCAACCTTCATAATAGGTTCTAGAATCACAGGTTTAGCATCTGCATAGCTTTCACGGAATGCTGCCATGGAGCAAAGCTTGAAGGCAAGATCAGAAGAGTCAACGGGATGGTAAAGACCATCATCGACTACAAACTTAATCCCAGTGACTAAAGCTCCAATGAGAAGACCTGTTTTAGATTGTTCTGCAAATCCTTTTTCACAGGCAGGAATAAACTGTCTTGGAATAGATCCTCCTACAGTGTCATCTTCAAATATGTAGTTTGAATCTCCACAATCTTCCCAAGGTTCCATATATCCCGCAATTCTTGCAAATTGTCCTGAACCACCAGTTTGTTTTTTATGGGTGTAACTCATAGCAGCTTTTTGAGTAATAGCTTCTCTGAAGTTAACTTGTGGTTTACCTACGATCACTTCACAATTGAATTCTCGTTTCATTCTTTCAACATAAATTTCAAGATGAAGTTCACCCATTCCTGAAATAATGGTTTCATTACTTTCATCATCTCTATGAACTCTAAAAGTAGGATCTTCTTTAGTGAAACGATTGAGAGCTTTAGAGAAGTTTGATTGAGTACCCTTATCTTTAGGGGAAATCGCTAAAGAAATAACTGAGTTAGGTACAAATATACTTGCCATAGTGTAGTTAAGAGTTCCATCTGTGAAGGTATCTCCAGATGCACAATCCACACCGAACATCGCAACGATATCACCGGATTTTGCTTCTTCAACTTCAACCATTTCATTAGCATTCATTTTAACAAGTCGAGAGACTTTAACTTTTTTACCACTGACAATATTCAGAACGGTATCACCTCTACCTACTTTACCTTGATAAATACGTGTATAGGTGAGTTGTCCGAAACGTCCGTCTTCTAGTTTAAATGCTAACATAACAAGAGGTTTGTCTTTATTTGTTTCTAAAACAACAGGAGCTTCTTTATTATCTTGATCAAGAGCTTCATTTCTCACTTCATAAGGAGCAGGAAGATAAGAAACAATCGCATCAAGAAGATGTTGGACACCTTTATTCTTAAAAGCAGATCCTACCATAACTGGTGTGAATTTAAGGGATAGTGTTCCTTTACGGATAGCTCTTTTGAGTTCTTCAGCAGAAATAGGCTTATCATCTAAGTATTTCTCTGCAAGCTCATCATCATATTCAGCAACAGTGTCTATAAGAATTGCTCTATATTCTTCAGCTTTTTCTTGAAGATCAGCAGGGATAGGAGAAATGACAATATTTTCTCCATTATCACCCTCATAAGTATAAGATTGCATTTCTACAAGATCGATAGCACCTTTAAATTGATCTTCAGCACCAATAGGAATCTGAATCAATCTAGCATTATGACCTAATTTTTCACGGAGTTGTTCGCAAACTCTGTAAGGGTTAGCTCCAGCTCTATCCATTTTATTAATGAATGCAATACGGGGCACTTTGTATCTTCTCATCTGACGATCAACAGTCATAGACTGAGATTGAACTCCGGATACGGAACAGAGCACAAGAACAGCTCCATCGAGAACTCTAAGAGATCTTTCAACTTCAACAGTGAAGTCAACGTGTCCCGGAGTATCAATGAGATTCATATCCATATCTTTCCACTGACAAAACGTTGCAGCAGATTGGATAGTGATCCCTTTTTCTCGTTCAAGATCCATGAAGTCCATGGTGGCACCGACACCGGACTTCCCTCTCACTTCTTCTATTTTATGGATTTTTCCCGTGTAAAACAGAATCCGCTCACTGAGCGTTGTTTTACCGGAGTCAATGTGGGCAGATATACCAAAATTTCTAATTTCGTAAGGTGATTTTTCGTTCATAGTTTCGCATCATAGCAAGTTTAATGACTTTATCAATCCAATATTCTGGATAAATGCCTTTATGTTCTAAAAGTTTTGGATACAAACTAATAGATGTCATTCCTGGTAGCGTATTGACTTCATTAAAATATATATGATTTTCATGGGAGAACCAGAAATCTATTCTACAGATTCCATATAAACGTAAAGAGGAAACTAATATTTTAGAATAATTTAGGATGTTCTCTTTGAGAGATTCTGGGATATTCGGTTCTAATATCGTCTCAGCATTATTTTTGACATATTTTTCTTCATACGTGTAAGCACCAGTTAATTTGATTTCCCCAGGACCACTGAGGATAAAATCATGTTCGGTTCCTAAGAAAGCACATTCTAATTCTCTACCGATAATTTTTTTCTCGATAAGAGCATATTCCCCATAGGAAAAAGCGTCATCAAGAGCCTTAGCCAAGTTCTCCTTTGTAGAGGCTTCAGAAATTCCTAACGAAGAACCTTGGCTATTAGGCTTAATAAAGCAAGGATATTGAAAAGACTCTAAAATTCTTTGATGAACTTCCTCTTTTTTATCATTGATATGACATCGTATAAAAGGAACAACGGGAACAGAGGATTGTAAAGCAAGACGTTTTTGAAAGTCTTTATCCATCCCAATCATACTGCTTCTTTCATCACAACCCACATAAGGAATTCCTAAAACTTCCAGAATGCTTTGCCAGCGACCATCTTCTCCTGATGTTCCGTGGATAATAGGAAAAATCACATCAATCTTACCATTTAAAAGATAAAAGTTTTCTTGATGGATCGTAAATTGAGAAAATTGATGGAAAGAAGAATCTAAAGGTAAGACAAAAGCACCTGGAGAGGCACTCTCTAACCAAGAGTGTAGGTCTGATAATTCCATAGCTTGTCTAAATTCATGAGTCCAAGCATCAGAAGAGAATTTCAAAACTCCTTTTTCTGAAATACCTATTGGCCAAACTTCATAATCTTTAGGTACATTTTTGAAAAGATAAAGAGCAGACTTAACAGAAACAGCATGTTCCCCAGACTCCCCTCCAAAAAGTATTCCGAGACGTATTTTTTTGTTCATTGAGACATCCTTTTCGTCATTGAAAAAAGTATAGGGATATGGGAAACCCTAATACTATGACAAAGGAAATTACCATGACCGAAAAAACTTCACTAGATGTTACCTTAGCTTCCATAGATAAACAATTTGGTAAAGGTGCAATTATAAGATTAAGCGAAAGTCAAAAATTTCGTTCAGATATAGAAACAATATCTACAGGATCATTAAATTTAGATATTGCTTTAGGAATAGGAGGATTACCTAAAGGAAGAGTCGTGGAAGTCTACGGAGTGGAATCAAGCGGTAAAACAACTTTGGCCTTACACTGTATCGCAGAGTGTCAAAAAAAAGGCGGAACCGCAGCATTTATAGATGCTGAACATGCTCTAGATATTAATTATTCTCGACGTATTGGAGTGAATACAGATCAGCTTCTTGTTTCTCAACCAGATTATGGAGAACAAGCTTTAGAGATCGTAGATATGCTTGTTAGAGGAGGAGGAGTCGATATGATCGTTGTTGACTCTGTTGCAGCATTAGTTCCTAAAGCAGAAATTGAAGGAGATATGGGTGATAGTCATATGGGACTTCAAGCCCGTTTAATGAGTCAAGCTTTGAGAAAACTCACAGCAAGCATTTCTCGAAGTAACTGTATTGTTATTTTCATTAATCAACTTCGTATGAAAATCGGTGTTGTATTCGGAAATCCAGAAACAACTACCGGTGGCCAAGCTTTAAAATTTTATTCTTCTGTCAGAATGGAAGTTAGAAGAGCCTCTGTTATTAAAGATGGTAATGAAAACATTGGTAATCGTACAAAGGTTAAAGTCGTTAAAAACAAAGTTTCTACACCATTTAGGGAATGTGAATTTGATATCCTTTTTGGTCAAGGTATCAGTAAAGAAGGTGAGATCGTAGACCTAGGTGTGGAGATGGGGTTCATTCAAAAATCTGGTGCTTGGTTTCATATGCAAAATGAAAGACTAGGTCAGGGAAGAGAAAATGCTAAAGAGTATTTGAGAGAAAAACCTGAGCTATTTGCTAAGTTGGAATCAGAGATACGTGCTCAAGCCTTACTTGCACGAAGTGATATTAAGAAGACAGTCGCAGAAAAAGGTGTTGAAGCGAAGAAAGAATTAGATAAAAAAGAAATCAAAGAAATTATTAAAAACTAAATTTTAAGTTACAGTTTGTATTGTCCTTTCTTGAGTTATGATATTGTTTTGAAATGATATCAAAAAATCTATTTTCAAAAGCGACTTTAATATCTTGTTTAAGATACTACCCACATATAGTTATTGGAACCTTATTCTTAATTGCTCGATTTTTATTAGGTAAAAATATTGAGGAAACGAGTAGAATATTCCTTCCTTTTATTCTTCTGACTGTTTTTTTGCCTTCGAAAAAAGAAGGCGCAAATCTTGCTCATCAGTTTTATCTGAAATCTAAAGAACTTCTAGACTATTTTATATACGAAAAACCTATTGCATTTTCTTTTGTCTTTTTTCTAGGGTGTTTCTTAAGTCACACATTATGGACTCTAGGAATACGTCCTGGCTATGCCTTTGATACAACATTTGTTGTTCAAGCCGCCTATAATTCCTTTCACCCACAAGGATATCTTTTTAAAACATTAGATGGATTTCAAAGTTTCTTCACACATCATTTTTCCCCATATCTCTTCTTATTTTGGCCTTTAGCTCAATTAAGAGAAGCGCCTTTTTGGTTCTTTCTCGTTCAAGATCTGAGCCTTTCTCTCTATGTGTATTTACTCATTAAGATGTTTAAAGAACTTCCTAAAGATTGGAGAGCACTTCTTCTTTTAGCGTGTCTTCAATACCCGTTTTTCCTAGGGGTGATTCAATTTGAATTTCATGAACTTTCTTTTGCACCACTAGGATTCATGCTTGCCTATATGGGTCATGAACGTAAAAAACCTTGGTTACTTTACAGTTCAGTCATTTTTTTATTGTGTGTTAAAGAACAGTTAGCCTGGAGTGTGATTCTTTTTGGTTTTCTCATAAAAGACTTTATCATTGTTTCTTTAGGGGTCTCTGCCACTGTTCTTTTCTTTGGATTTTTCCCTCGTTCAAGATTTTTAGGATATTACTCTGATTTAGGATCTGGACCTATGGAGATCATTCTTTCTCCTTTCTTAAGACCCATGGTATTTCTCAAGACTTTATTCACCTTGGCAAATTTTATTTATATGTTGCAGTTCCTAGGACTCGTAGCACCCTTTCTTAAAAAAGGATTTATGTATCTTATTCCTACAATAACAGATACTCAGCTAGCGATTCTGACTCCAGCACCTAATATTAAGTATTATGGAAACCAGTATGGGGGTGGTTTTTTATTTTGGATCCATCTCACTCTTAAAAAAGGATTTTTTGTTCCTCAAACCTTAAGAGGTAAGAACCTTTTGACTGCATTTTTACTCTTTAATATTTTCTTTTGGGTTAAAACTAACCCCATTAAAAATGCCAGACAATTTTTAACAACTCCCTATGCAGGAATTCAAAGTCGACCAACCATCAATTATGTCAGAGATCTTCCAAAAGATGTTCCTGTATTAGTTTCAAAACCTGCAGGAGATATTATTCCCTTTGTTGCTCAAAGAGATAATCTTTACCATACAGGAGATGATGTTCCACCTAAACCTTATTACTTGATCACATATTCTTTTGAAGATTGCCCTAAACTTCTTTATTTTGATGGTCAATATAGGGTTTGTTACGTTGAAAAATAGATGCTTTTGGAATAAAATTTGAATTTTATTTTTTAAGGGAACTCCCCTTGAACAAAACTTATAAAACCTTATGATTCAAATACAAATTCAAAATATTTCTGTTTTTAAGGGTTCTCGATGATATCAATAATAATTATCTTAAATTGTTTTTTATATTCTTCCTTATTTGCAGAAGTTTCCACCATAAGGGAACCATTTTCTGAAGTTACCTTACAGCAGATTTTAAATATTCAAAGTGAAATAAGACGGGTTAACTTGAATGCATCACCAGATCGATTAAATGGGCGAAACAATGCGATTTATTGCTATGGAATTGAATGATCTTTTCAATACAACAGATATTTTTTATGAAGATATAGAAGTATATCAAGAAGAAATTAGTACTTTTATGAATGTTATTTATGCTTTTTACGAGACGCTTCCCGAGAACTTCAGGAAAGTTTTTTTTGGATTATTCTATAATCTTGTGGAAACAGATTTTCATTTTTACGAAACAGGAGATGCTTCTATTGAAATACAACCGGTAGATCATCCCAATGATCTTCAAGAGTATTTGGAAAACTATAGACAGAGAATGCAAAAGTACTATCAGAAATTTGGGATCTTTATTATGAATGGATTTGATTTTTGAATGGCGAAATTCAATATTAAAGTAACTGATTACTCATTATATTACAGACTAAATCAGGATTTTTTAAAGAGCAAAAATATCCTCCCACAAAAAGATGACACATCATCAAAAACTCATTAATCTTATCAATAATTTAAATCATTAATAGCTAAAACCCTTTAGTTATCAAAAATATTCTAAAGGGTTTTCTGAGGAGATTCTGGTCATGGTAGTGTTCTTTATATTGGCGAACTTTTTCTTTCATTCTATAACGCTGGCAGCTCAATATGATGAAAGTTTAGAAAGACCAGAAGATTCAGAATTAGTGGGTGTATACACATCGTTTCAAAAAGTTACTCCCGCAGATACTGTAGCTCTAGCAGTTAAATTAAAAGAAGCACAATATGAAATTTCAAAACTAGACCCCCAAACAGAATCTCAAAAGATTGAAGAAATTCTCACTTATGCTGCGCACTCAATAGATGATCTGTTCTCTGAAACAGATATTTTTAAATTAAATAAAACCAATAATATTATTGATACATATATTATAAATTTAGGTAAACTCAGTAAAGTTCCTAGAGGAGAAGATCCAAAAGAAAACTATACTTTCTCACAAGATTTTGAAAAAAAATATAGTATTCTCAATATAAGTTTAACTCATTTTTATTTGTCATTAAATAACGACCAAAAGAGATATTTTTGGGATATTTTAAATAGAAGTATTCAAACTAGTATAAGTTTTTATAAAGACGGTCCATACGAGGCACCTAATCCAAAAGATCCTTTTTATCAGGATTTCCCAGAAAATTTTGTAGCTGGATTTGTTGATAGATACGCTGATATTTTTAATTCATATTATGAGAAATATGGGGTTGAAGGTTATTTAAAAGGTTCTGATCCATTAGTTATCAATCAAAGACAGATAGATGCAGGTATTAAAGCTTACTTAGATGGTACAGATGCAAAAACTGTGATAGCCAATATCTCTGAACTAACAGAAAAATTCCAGAAATACATGAGTTATGAAGATGTTGCGCAAAACCTTGCCGAGTTACTTTTTCAAACAGAAATCCTCCAAAAAGATTCTTTTCAACAGTATTGTAAATTTATAGAAAATTATTTAGGTAAATTTTATGCTGAGTTAGATTTCACCCAAAAAACAGAGTTTGATAGATTGATGATTCTTGAAATATTGAAATCTTTTGATTTTAACGAAAATTTCAAAAATTTATTAGAGCGACAAACTCAAGTGGAAATCCCACAAATAGGTTTATTTGATTTATTCCTACCGCTCTGTACTCAAATTATAAGAGGTGAGTTTTAAAAGAAATTAAGCAACTCCCCAGGAATCTCCATCACAGAGTTGGTTATCAAAATAAACATTATCTTTATATGATTACAGACTAAGTCAGGATTTTTTTAAAGAGCAAAAATATCCTCCCACAAAAAGATGACACATCATCAAAAACTCATTAACCTTATTAATAATTTAGATCATTAATACATCAAAACCTTTGGTATTAAAAATATATTAAAGGTTATTTAATGAGAATCTGGGCATGATTATGTTTTTTATATTTGCAAACTTTATTTTTCAGTCTGTAACATTTGCGGCCATTACAGATCTAGGATTTAAATTTAGTCATGTGACTTTTACTGATATTTTGGTTCTATCTGTTGAATTAAAAGAGGCTCAAAGTAAACTTTCAAATATTTCAGATCCCAGTCATCAAGTCATTTCTGAACAAACAAATTTAGATAAAGCTAAACCTATTCTTATGGAGACAGCACGTTTAATATCCAATCTTTTCACTCAAACAGATATTTTAAAATTAAGTAATATTGTTGAAATTCCGGAAATCACAGCATTTCATGGCTCTGAAATGCTGCAAAATTTTTATATAAAGAATAAGGAGGAAACAAAAGAAAAATATAATTTAGTGGAAGATTTTGAAAAAAAATACAATATTCTCCATGCATCTTTAGAAAATTTTTATTTGATGTTAAACGATGAAGAGAAAGCATGTTTTTGGAATTATTTAACTCAACATATGCAACTCAGTATAAATATCAATGAAGAGGGGCAGCTAGGAAAGGCTCAGGGAGTGTATTTCCCAGAAAATTTTGTGCCAACTTTTATTAATAACTATTCTGAGATTTTAAAATTATACTTTAGTAAGTATGGAATTGAAGGGTATCTAGGAGGTTCTACCCCAGTAGATTTAGGTCTACAAAAACAAGTAGCTAGTTATGATATAGCAACTCAAATTACAAAATTGGTATCAATTCAAACACGAATAGATGAATTCCATGACTTTACAAATGATGAAGAGATAGCAACAAATCTCACCGAGCTACTTCTTAAAACGGATATCTTACAAAAAGGGTTTTTCCAACAATATAGTAACTTTTTAGAAAATTATTTATGGAATTTTTATACTTCATTAGATTTTAATCAAAAAACAGAGTTTGATAGATTCATGATTCTTGAAATGTTAAAATCTCTGAATTTTAATGAGACTTTCAAAACCTTATTAGAGAAACAAGCCCAAGCAGAAATCCCTCAATTAGGTTTATTTAGTGAAATTCTACCTCTCTACATTAAAATTGTAAGAGGTGAGTTTTAAAAGAAAATAAGAGTCTTACCAGGAATCTTCATCAGAGAGTTCGTCATCAAAATAACCTCTGTTTTTAACTAATTCTGTAATCACAGGTCCACAACGAGTGGCATTACACCCACCGGATCCACTGCCTGTCTTTTGATTAACTGCAGTTACAGTGGAACATCCATTCTCTATAGCAGCACAGATCTTACTTCTAGGAATACCCTTACAAATACAAATGACCCGGAATAATCTCTTAGGAGGAATATTTAAACTCATAATTTAAGGAACAGTTTCTTTAAGTTTTGGGAGGGAAGATTTCATTTTGAACCTCATGGGCAAAAGTCTTTAAGGCAGTATCAATTTTTAAATGTAGGGTTTCATAAAGTTTGAGAAAAGAGGGAGTGAATTCAGTATTCATCCCTAAAAGATCATGTAAAACAAGAATCTGTCCATCGCAGTAAGGTCCAGATCCAATCCCAATGGTAGGAATAGTTATAGATTCAGTGATTTTTTGAGACACTTCAAAATCTATCAATTCTAAAACGATCCCAAAACATCCCGCATCCTCTAGTCTTTTAGCAGCATCCATGAGTATTTCAGAACTTTTAGGTGTTTTTCCTTGTTTCTTGTACCCACCTAAGCTGTGTATGTGCTGAGGAGTTAAGCCTAAATGTCCCATAACAGGAACGCCATAACCTGTGAGAAGACTGATCTGATCACAAAGATGAGGATGATGTCCTTCTATTTTGATTGCTTCTGCCCCAGCGACTAAAATTTTTTGGCAGTTTTCGAAAAGAGTTGCCGTATCTGTGCTCATCCCTAAAAAAGGCATATCTGATACAAGTAAAGGAGTCTTTAAAGAGTTTTTAACACACTTGGTGTGATAAATAATATTTTCTAAAGTGACATCCAAGGTTGTATGGTTACCTTGAACGATGTGTCCTAAACTGTCCCCCACTAAGACTAAGTCTAAAGAAGAACTGTCTTGGAGAACTTTAGCAAATATAGAATCATAACAGGTTGTACAAACAAGTTTTTTTTGGTTTTTAGCTTTTAAAATATCGGTTGTACGTATTTTTTTTGTGCTCATGATCTGATCTTTTTATAGTGAAGTAGATATTGCAGAGCACTGAGAATACTTGCTCCTAAAGCTAAAGCAATAGCGTAGTATCCAATCGTCAAGAAGGAAACTCCTTGCCAAGTTCCATGAAGAATTAAAGCAACAATGGCAATATCTAAAAATAATGTTTTAGATTTACCTACGTTGTTGGAAGGTAAAATTACATTTTCTTCTAGCGCAGTTAGACGAAAAGAATGGATAGAAAGATCTCTAATCACAAGAAAAATAGCGATCCAGGCGGAGAGTTTTTGTTTTTCCACAAGGAAAATTAAACTAGAAACAACAAGCAGTTTATCTGCTAAAGGGTCTAAGAATTTCCCCATAACCGATTCGGCTTTGTATTTACGAGCAAACCAGCCATCAAAAAAATCAGTGATAGCAGCAAAGCTAAAAAGACCGGCAGCTGCAAAATCCCATAGAGAGGGAGTTTCGTAAGGGGCTGAATTGCCTAAGTAAAGACAAACCATTACAAATGGTACGAGAAGGATGCGCAACCATGTTAAGCGATTGGGAAGATTTTTCCAGAACATGGGTCTCTCCTTGAGTTTAAAGCATGCATATGATTTAAAAGATATAACACGAACAATCAAAAAAAAGGAGAAAATTATGGGTGTACTTGTAGGAAGACCAGCGCCACTTTTTAAAGCAGATGCAGTATTAAATGGTAAAGACTTTGGAGAGGTTGAATTAGTCTCTTATAGAAATAAGAAAAACGTGATTTTATTTTTCTATCCTTTAGACTTTACTTTTGTCTGTCCCACTGAACTTCATGCCTTCCAAGAAAAACTTTCAGAGTTTCATTCGAGAAACACAGAAGTTTTAGGATGCAGTATTGATAGCAAATTCAGTCATCATGCTTGGTTAAACACTCCTAAAGCAAAGGGTGGGATCCAAGGGATCACATACCCACTTGTTTCAGATATCTATAGAGTGATCGCTAGAGATTATGATGTCCTCAGTGAAGGCGGAGTTGCTTTTAGAGGATTATTTCTCATTGATATTCATGGGGTTGTCCGTCATCAACTTGTGAATGATCTTCCTTTAGGAAGAAGTGTTGAAGAAGCGTTAAGACTTATTGATGCACTCGATCATTTTGAAAAACATGGGGAAGTTTGCCCAGCTAATTGGACTAAGGGACAAGAAGCTTTCACTCCTGATAGCCAGGGAGTCAGCTCTTATCTTTCCCATAAGAAATAATTAATTCTTAGCAAAAATTCGTAATCCCCTAGGGGTAAGAATATAACCCTTAAGTCCTTTGGGGGTTATTTGAATCTTTTGAATCAAATTTAAAGACATCAGATCTTCAATACATTCAGAGTATTTTTCAGAAGAATTTAAATCGGCGTTTTCCTTTTTAATCAAAGACTCAAGTTTTTTAAGTTCTAATGTAGGATTTTGCAGTTCATGAATTTTTTTTAAGATGAAAATGATGTTTTTGTAGTCATTGAGGTTATGAGGTTCTTGTTTACTGACTTTAGGTTGACCCAAAGTGTGATTTAAAGAAAAGAACCTTAAGAAGAGAAGAGCATCATCTCCAAAACCTTTCCAATAATTTTGGATATGCTCTAAACAAGATTTTAAAGTTTCATTGATAGAATGAAATTGAGGATCTTCAGATCCTTCAGAAAGAATAGAGCTTTTAAAGAAAGAAAGATGTTCATCTAAAAAAAGACTGAGTCCAAATTCTAAATGTTCTTTTTCCAAAGAAGCAACCACTCTTGCTACGATCTCTTGAATGAGTCCGTTATCTTTTTGAAGTTGAAGATTAAAAAAATGTTTTAAACTCTCTAACCACTGATGAGAGAAAGAGTGAGGAATTCCTAGAGTTTTATGCCATTTTTCAGAGAGAAGAAATTCACCTAAAGGACAAAAGATTTTCTGAGCATAAAAACTATAACCATAGGAAAAATCTTGAATGAGATATTCCCTCATTAAAGTGGGAAGAGATGTTTTTAAAGAAGATTCCGTTGTTTTTAGAAGATGCTCAAGATCTTCTTGGAATCCTTTTTCGGGATAAATAAATTGATTTTTTCGATAAAGAGTTTGAAATAAATCCATAGAGTCATTCTCCTTCTAAAAGTGAAATCACCCTATAGAGATATTTGCCTAATCAGAGAAATGGTTCACACAATAAAATGGCATGATATTTGCATATCTCTTTATAGACCTTAATGGTCATAAGGAGATAAAATGTCAGTACATTCAAATGCTTATCAGTCACTCAAACTTCGTTATCCTGAAGAAGATAGGACAAAACGTGTCCAGTATTTGGTCAATCTTTTAAAGTTTAATGCGCCCTATGAACTCAAATTGATGACGGGAAGAGTGATTCAGATTTTGAGTCGTTATCCTAAAGGATTGAGTAAACAAGAGTTTCTTAAGGAGATTTATCCAGATTTTTCTGAGGCATCATTTTATAGAAAGGAGTCTTTAATCATTTGTTTGAATAAACTCATTCAACGGGCACGGGTAAGATTTTCAAGCTATTCAATTGGGATTAATTATGATAAATCCAGGAAACTCTGGGTTTTATCAGAAGTTTAAAAAATACATTTATGGCATCCGTTCAATCTTATTATAGTCATACTCCTAAATTTTTTGGGGGGATGAATACTTATTACATTTCCTATGAAACTTTAGAGTCTTGTCATGCTCTTGTGGCCTCTAAGAAAAATATTCATAAAAAAGCTGTTCTTCGAAATCGAGCTAAAAGAAGAGTCAGAGCAGCTATTATTTGGATAAAGCAAAATACAGATCTTGTGTTTCCTCTTGTTTTTATTATGGTTCTTCGTAATCAAACTTTGCATTGTTCTTGGGATATGTTATGTAACGAAATTATCAAAATCTTAAAACTTTCCTATGAAAAACTTCACAATAAAAATTCTCTTACGAAAGTGCATTAGACTGTATCAATCATTACCCCGGAAACCCCGGTGTCGTTATTATCCATCTTGTTCACAGTTTTTATTGTTAGCTCTTAAAAAATATTCTTTATTGAAAGCTTTAAGATTAGGATTCTTAAGAATTTTATCTTGTCATCCTTACTGTAAGGGTGGCATTCATTACCCTTGAACGTTGTCTTTTAAAATATATTTGGTGATTCTATGATGTTATTTTCTTCAAACTTTGTTGTTGCCGCAGCATTATTCTTTTCGCAGGCTTATGCCTTAGAAAGTACTGACTCTGTTATTAATATGAATCCTAAGAATGGGTGTTTTTCTGAAGATTCTTTAAAAGAATATAAACTTAGCGTTAAAAAAGACGCGGGATCTTATGATTTAGCTTCCAGAATCGATTCTAAAGAATGTCCTGTTTTGGGAATAGAAGTGGGTGAAACGGATTTTTCTATCATCCCAGGAGCATTACTCCCATCAGATAAAGACGTTGTAAAATACGAGCAGGAAAATCAAGATATCAAAATCACTAAGACTTTAAGTTTAGATGATAAACCTTATATCTGGAACTTTGAATTAGATGTTAAAAATCTTAAAACAGAACCTTTTCAAGGGGATCTTAAAATAGAGTTAGGCACTGAATCGGAACATAGAGATGCCGGGGGATTCTTTTCTTCACATCCTTTAGAACATCAAGAGTTTCTTTCCTATTCAGAAGAAGATGGCCTCAAAAGAGAAAGTCTTCCTTTCCAGAAATCACCTTCAAAACTGATGATGTTTTCAAAAATCTTTGAAAATCTGAAGTGGGCAGGAAGGGCTGATCAGTATTTTACTTTCTTTATATTGCCTATAGATCAGGGTCCATGGAAAGTAGAACTTCTCAGAACAGGCTATAATATAGGGTTTTCCCAAACAGCACCGGAAAGAACAGTGTATCGTGGGCATCTGATTAAGAATTTGCAACTGATGCCAGAGCAAACTCAAAAGTTAAAGTTTCAAATTTATGGAGGCCCTAAGGTTCGTCACTTATTAGATCCTTTCCCCCATGCAACACAGATCATTGATTATGGGTTCTTTGAGATCATTGCCACTCCCATTTTCTACTTCTTAAAGTTTATTTACAGTATTTTAGGAAATTGGGGAGCAGCTATTATTGCTTTAACCTTCCTTTTAAAAATCCTTTTTTATCCTTTACAATTAAGAGCCTATTTAGCTGCTCAAAAACTTAAGAAAGTTCAACCTAAAATTGATGAACTTAAAGTTAAATATGTTGATGATAAAGTAAAGCAACAACAAGAGATTATGGCTGTGATGTCTCAAAATGGGGCTAATCCTATGAGTGGATGTCTTCCTTTGCTCCCTACAATACCAGTCTTTTTTGGGTTAAATGCTGTTGTGCAAAATACCTTTGAATTGAGACATTCTCCTTTTATTTTTTGGATACGAGATCTGTCTGATAAAGATCCTTATTATATTATGCCTTTAATTATGGCAGCACTGATGTATCTTCAACAAAAAATCATGCCTGCACCTTCCGGGGATCCAGCTCAGGTTCAAGCCATGAAATTTATCCCTCTTATTTTTGGATTCTTTATGATATCTTCACCCGTTGGTTTGATTCTCTATATTATGACTCAAACGATACTGTCTATTTTGCAACAGAAATATATGAATTATAGACATCCTTAATATAATTTTTTGAGAATTAAAAATTCTCTATTAGTACGCCATGAAAACGATCTTCTCTTTAGCTACAGCACCGGTTACAAGCGCTCTTCATGTCCACAGAATTTCAGGGAAAGATTGTCTCAATCAGATCATCCCCTATTTAAAACCACACAGATCTTTTGAGAATTGGAAACCTAATTTTCAATCCAAAAAAAGCATCTATTCATTCAATCAAGAATTTATCGATGAAGGCATGATCACCTATTTTAAAGGACCCCAAAGTTATACGGGAGAGGATATGATAGAAATCACCTCCCATGGAAATCCAGTCATATCAGCAGCTTTACAAGATTTTTTTAGGTCTTTAGGTTGGGAACAAAGCCAACCGGGAGAATTCACTTTAAGAAGAATTCTTCAAGGTAAAATGGATTTGATCCAAGCGGAAGCTTTACATGAAGTGATTATGTCTTCATCCGCATCTGGTGTGAGCCTTGCACAAAAACAACTCCAGGGAAGACTATCTGACTCTATTCTGAATTTAAAATCAGAAATCATTAAACTAAGAGCCTATTTAGAAGTTCATATTGATTTTGAAGAACATGATGTGGGAGCTTTTGATGGAGAGTTTTTGTCAAAAGAACTCAGATCAATTCAACTCAAAGTCGATCTTTTTCATAAATACTTTGAACAATCTCAAAAAGTGATTCACGGATTTAAGTTTCTTCTTTGTGGTAGACCTAATGCAGGTAAATCAACAGTTTTTAATGCTTTATTAAAAGAAGACAGAGCTATTGTCACAGCCACTGAAGGAACAACCCGAGATATCTTAAGAGAGAAATGCCTGATTAAAGGTCGTCTTTTCCATCTTATGGATACAGCAGGGATTAGAGAAACCGATGATTCTATTGAAAATATAGCTATTGATAGAAGTTTAGCTGAAATACAATCTGCTGATCTTATCGGTTGGTTTCTCTATGGGACTGCTTCTAAAATTCAAGAAGATATCCTTTATGTGAAAAAAAACTGGCCAGATCTTAAAATGATCTTTGTATGGACACATAAAGATCTTTATCGTCGAACCACAAAACAGCCTTGGAAATCCTATAAAGGATTTATAGGTAATGAAAAGCATGTTTTTGTAGGGAAAGATGATTATCAAGAGTTGAGAGATGCTTTATGTCATGAGTTTGATGCACAAACTCATACAGAGGGTGAGTCATCTTTTATTTTTTCAGAAAGACAGAAGAATCTTATTTTAAAAGCCAGTGAAGCTTTAGAAGCTCATATTCAAGAGATTTCAAATGTTGAGAATATTCTCCCAGAGAAAACAGCGTCTTTACTGATACATATTGAAAGCTTATTGGAAGAACTTTTAGGTAAAGTGAATCCAGAACATGTCTATGATCATATTTTCTCTACGTTTTGTATTGGAAAGTGATTGAACTTTAAATTTAAAGATCACAAATAATAGTGGAATTTTAAAAAATTTTTAGATACTTAACACCCACCGGCTGAAGCCGGTGGGTTAGGGCTAAGGGACTGAAAGTCCCACCAAATACCAGCTAAAGCTGGTTAACCTTCGATATCAAAATTAGGATTTTCTTTTTCTTCAAAGTGATGTTGTAAATACTCTTCTATCATTGCTTTGGTTAGTTCTCCTGCTGTTACACAAAAATAGCCTCTAGCCCAAAAATGTCTGCCCCAGTAACGTTTCTTTATATGAGGAAATTCTTCTAATATTTT
>CANGWC010000019.1 GCA_947457515.1 Silvanigrellaceae bacterium | reverse complement strand
CAAAGCTCTTAAAATTAAATATTCTATATGGCAAACCCGCAGTCGAAGTGTTGCTAATTATTTTGTCAATATCTTTGGCGCTATTTGTGCTCATGGGCTTGGGTATAAATTTGGATTTTGAAGCTCTTATCCCGAACTCACGTTAATAAAAATAAACTGCTTTAGCTTCAGGAATAGGAATATCATAGAAACCCTTTGGTTTGTCTTTAACCCGGTTTCTCCATGTGGTATAAAGTTGAAAATTATTTCTAATAACATTTATTAAGTTTTGAATAGTGCCTTCCAAAGGGAAATGTTTTCTTTGGTATAAAAGAATCTCTTCCACCACATGCGGCTCTAAAAAACCTGAATCTTTTACAGATATTCCTAACATCTGTAAAAGATCTATAAGATCGAATAAAGCTGCCATTCCAAGCTGCAAATTACTGATACTAAATTTAGATTTTTTATTAGGTTTACATAACTCAACCATCAAAAAGTGAATGATTTTAGACTCTAATCTTTTAGAATAGGATAAAGATTTTACGGCATCCTCTACCTTAAGGCTAATATCTTTAATGTTTTCAATATCTTGCGTTTCTAAATGTTGATAAAATTGTAATAAAGGAGCTAATGATGCTGCTATATGTTGTATAGGGTCTGTATAGAAAGAATCCGGAAGAGTCTTAGCTAAGACATTAGAAATAAAAATAAAAGTTAAAAATAACCTTATCAAAAACATCTATAATCTATATATTTTTTTAACAAAAAAGTATATAAAATAATAATACTTAATATTAACAATAATTTATACTAGATTTCAATTTGATCTGCCTTACAAAGTCTGAGCATAGCCGCTATGAGAACATCCCCAATATTTAAATGTATTATATTTTAAATTTATTTCTTGAAAATTCAATAGAATAAATCTATAGATAACATATGTTTTTGTTTTTATATATTTTCTTATTTAGCTATTCTATAGAAATATCTGCACAAATAACCCAACGTGCTGAACCAATTCCATCTTTACTTGCCGTGGAACCTGCAAAGTATATCGCAAAATCATTAAAACCTTTAGTTAATGAAATTCGTAAACTTGTTTTACTAAACTCTCAAGATTCTACTCTTCAGCTTCAAGAATATTTTAACACATTAGCCTTACCTCAAAGATTAAAAAATAAATTGATAAATTTTTTTATAGTAAAAATATCCAACCTCAAAATAAACTATGAAATAGACCTTTTCGTCAGCACACTATTATCAAAAGTATATGCTTTATTTGATTTTATAGATCTTCTTCAAGTTCTAGGTATTAAAATAGATTCAGATTTTCTCGATCCATGGGTAGTGGAAAAAATTCTTCTTTATCAGAAAACGCATTTCCCTTGCGAAGATACTACCAAGAACTTAACGGAAGTCATTGAAAATAATTTTCAGCTTTATAAGATATGGAAAAGCCGAGTTAAAGGGGATTCCGATGATGCCATCGATATCCCTATGCCTGAAGCTATAGCTGTTTACTTTTATTACAGATCTCTCTTTCGCTTATATCTAAAAATATTGAACGATGACATTTTTATAGAATTTTTAAAAGAACGTGGTGAGGATAGGAGATATTTTTATACTGAGCATAAAAAAGCTGATTCTCTATACAATTATGTTTCCTTATTATTAAATGAGGCTGCGAAATTTGATGACCTTGTTTTGGAAGATGACCCTAAAACATATAGTAATTTAAGTTACTATAAACTCATAGAAATGTATAATATATATAGATTACTGGTAGATTCAGTACTTTGCCAAAGAGAATTATTACCTAAAAACCTATATTATCATGAGCCCCAAAATCGTTTATGGTCTTTCATAAGTCATGCCCCCCATAGATTCTTCTTGTTTTCAATTGGAACTCTTTCTAGCACCCCCCTTATAATGACTTTAGGAGCTCCTAATCTTCCCCTACTGGGCGTTTCCTTAAGTCTTGTGCCTTTTGATTCAACTATAGGAACCTTAATTGCTAGAAGAACTCATGATATTCATCATCATCGGAATATAGTAAATATGATTTTTTATTCTGATGAATTTTATAAATATTATACTCGAAATTATCTTGAATCTATAAAGAAAGTTTTTTTAAAGTTTCTAAGCTTTTGTGATAAAAATTTTACACCTGATGAGATAACAATTTTATTAAAATCCGTGCTTGATTTTCATCATGAAAAATTCGAAGACTCTCTGCCCATATCTCGAAACTTCATACCTCGTCTATTAAGTTTTCATAATAATAGAGTTTTTAAACCACATCTTGATCTCAATTTATCCCCTGAAAGACAAAAATCTATCATCAAAAATTGGTATAAAACATGGAGCACTTTCCCTTTAAGAACTGAACTGATAGATGGATCATTTAAAGAAGTCATCATCGAAGTATTCATCCGTCTTTTTCGTGGTTATTAAAAGATAACTCTTCTTGTTTTCATTGATTTATGTATTCAAAATGATAGTCATCTAAAATGCATTTTCTTTGTTCTTTTTTCTATTTTTTAATCTTTCTTAGCTCTTATTCTTCTATCACACTTCATGCGCACTCTTACCCTCAAGAGTTTACCACCAATCCTGTTGCTTACATTACCAAAAATTTAGTCCCTCTTTTAAACCTTGATATCCCCTGCACTCCTGAAAGTAAGAAAAACTTTATATCTCTTCTCCAAAGAGAAACCTATACCCTTGGCTTACCCCTCAGATTAAATAATAAAATCTTTCATTACTTTAAAGATTTATGTTCTAAACCTAAAAAACCAAATCAATCTAAAGAAGACCTCTATGGAGAACTAGAATATCAACTTCATTCTTTGGTTGATATTATCGATTTAGCTCAAATGTTAGAGATCTCTATTGATGACTCAGCTTTATCTGACAAGTCTTTAACGGATAAAATTCACGATTATAATTTAAAGTACTTCACTTCAGGTCTTGATCTTAACCATTTCAAAGAAATCACCGAGAATACTTTCTCTCTTCACTCAAAGTACTTGAAGCGATTCCAAAAATCAGGAGATTTCTCATTCCCTGTACCAGAAATGGAAACTGTTTTCCTGTATCTTAAAGTGTGTTTTGAACTGTATGAAAGTATGTTCCAAGATATTAACTTTAAGAATTTTTTAAGCTCTAGAGAATTAAGTTATAATCCCGTTGGAGGACCTGATCCAAAATCTCCTAACTACAGCTTAAATCGAAACTTAAGTTTTGATGTCTATGAACATTCAAATCTTGAATCTTTAATACAAACTGTTTTGAAATCTTCTAGGGATATTTTAAGTGTTCCTGAATCTTCTATAACCTACAAAGATATTTTAACTTTAGATTTTCTTTGGAGAATCCTCTTAGATAGTTCTCTAGCTGATATCTCTCGTTGGAATCCTGATGGTGATTATCATTCTCCAAATGAAAAACTCTTTAATAACAAGCAAGCTCCGGTGTTTTTTATACCTTATATTGGAGAACTAAAACATTTAGACTTTTTGTTTACCTTAGGTGTACCCAGAGTCCATAGATTTGATATCGCTCCTAGTATTCTTTTTTATATGAAAAACCCTGGACCTTTTGGGGGCACTTCTACTCTTAGAAAACGACATGATAATATTCATTCAGGAAAAATATCAGAAATTTTTACTTCTTCTCTTTTCAAAAAATATTATAAAACAGAATCTCTTGAATCGATTAAGTACGCTTTTTTACAATTTTTAGATTTCTGTAACGATCATTTTACACAAGATGAGAATAAAATTATTTTTGATAATCTTGTGAATTTACATCATGAATCTTATGCATTACTTTTACCTATTTCTCTTGGATTTCTAGAAACTCTTATAGAGCCTCCATCTCTTATGGGTTTCACTCAAATTCAATTAGGATCTCTAAGACAAGAACAGCTTATAAAGAAATGGAATCAAATAAGAAAAAGTTTACCTCTTAAAGTACGTTTTCGTGATAATCTTTTCTATACTCTTAAAACTATTATAAAAGATAATTTTCTAATAAATTGAAATGATTGCAGAATTTATTCTATAAAGCTACAATCTGCCTATCGTCATCTCCGGCAAAAACTTCCTCCTTAATCTTTTTTTAGGAGTCGATAACATAAACATGAGAAGAATCTTTAGCATTACGCTAAGTCCCCTTTTTTTTGTATTTGTAAGCTGTGCTTTAATCCCTGATAAGAGAAAAGACCTAGGCTTTGCGGTTCAGTTACCTTTTTTAAGAATGGAATCTGAAGAATGCTATTATGTAGATGATTTTATGCCTACACCAGATTCATTAGTGACAGGTAAATCTCAAGGTCTTTTCCTAAGGTATTATGTTTATAAGAAAGCTCTTTATAAGTTTTGGAATGATGAGAAAGTCATGCTAGCTTTCTTTAGTAGAGATAATCGTTGTTGGTCTTTATTTGAAGAATATGGAACGGGTGTCTTCAAAAATAGTGGATTCTAAGAACTATTTGATCACTTCTTGAGACTGAGTAGAGTCTCCCACTCCATAGATACTTCTGACTCTATCCACATCACCAGAACTCATAAAACGATTTGTATTTCCCTCTCCTATCTTTAAAGTAGGATTCATAATACTTGATGAGTCACTGGTTGATGGAACATGAGATAACCCTAAAAAATGACCTAACTCATGGGTGCATAGGCTCTGCATATCTACAATTGTTTTCTTATCTTGACTCTGATCTTTCGTAGCATCTCCAAAAATATAATATTCTTGATTATATCTAATAGAACTATGAAGAATGGCTTGAGTCATGTTGGGATCATTCTCCCAAACAGTGGTGGCGAGAACTGAATTTGGTTTCCCTGTACTCTTAGCCCAAGTCATATCAAAAAAATGCCCATTGAGCCCCATTTTTAATGGTTCGTACAAATCAGAAAAGTCTATACCTTTATGAGGATCAGTTCCTTCAAATTCAAATAACTTCTTAGCTACTGCCTTTTCCCAAGACTGCATTGCATTTTTAAGATACTGATGTTGGGTATCTGTCATCTCAATACTGATTGTATATTTAATAGGAAGACTGTTTTTCCAACCATCTTGACTGTGTATCCCTAAAGGATTCTCAGACTTCTGTGAACTAGAGTTAACATTATTTGTTTGGGAACCACAGAATAGAACAATGAAAAATATACTGTATTTGAAACTACTCATGTTATAAAAAGCCTATTTTCTGATTATCGGTAAGATTTATTCTAAAAAAATATTTTTTATGGAGTTTAAGTTTATATTTTGTATATCTCTTTTTTATTCTGTTATAATGTTGAAATGATTGTCTTTTCTGAAAGTTTAAAATGTTAAAAAATTCCCTTAAGAAACAGATAGATTTTCCTTTGCTCAAAGAAGGGGATATTCAAAAATCTATTGTTGATTACTTAAAATTTTATGGAATCTGTATTTGGCGAATCAATACAATGGGTGTTTTCAATAACTTTTCTCAGACTTATCGACCTGGTCCATCTAAAGGAGTTTCTGATCTTGTAGGGATTCTTCCCGGAGGGAGATTTTTTGCTATTGAAGTGAAATCTTTAAAAGGGAAACTTTCTCCAGCGCAAAAAGCTTTTATGGAAGACGTTACTTTATCTGGAGGACTGGCATTTGTGGCTAGATCTGTTGAAGATGTTTTAAGGATTTTTAAAGAGAATGGAGTCCATTTGAAATAAGTTTATTTTTTTTGCGCTAAAGAAACAACGATACCTAAAGATAGCATACATACCATCATATGACTTCCTCCATAACTCATCAGAGATAAGGGAACTCCTACAACTGGGAATAATCCCAAAACCATACCTATATTAATAGCAAAGTGAAGAAGGAAAAATCCCCATATCCCTAATGTCACTAGGCTTGAAAAAGGATCTTTCATTCTTTGAATAATTGCCATTAAGGCTATGAGGAATATCCCATAAAGAAGAAAAAAAACTAAACACCCTAAAAAACCATGTTCCTCTGCCCATACTGAAAAAATAAAATCTGTATGCCTTTCAGGTAAGAAATGAAGTTGACCTTGTGTTCCCTGACGAAATCCTTTCCCCCAAAATTTACCACTCCCCACCGCGATCATACTTTGAATAGAGTGATAGCCTGTTCCCTTAGGATCCAACATAGGATTTAAGAAGTTAAGGATTCTTTGTTTTTGATAATCATAAAAATAGAATTCCCATAAAAAATAGATCAAAAACAAAACAAATCCTATGCCTCTAATGATCAGTTTTTGTGGAATAGGTAAAAAGAAAACTTGGAATACACCAATAAATAAAATCATAGATGCTGTACCCAGATCAGGTTGTATCCATGTTAAAAAGGTAGGGATGATAATGACTAGTGCGATTTTCCAAAGATCTTTTGAGTTATGATAATCAACCATAACTCTAGCAACCATAATCAGAGTTGCTAACTTAGCAAACTCACTAGGCTGTACTCTAAAAGGACCTAAAGATAGCCATCTTTCAGCTCCTTTGGCTGATTTACCTAAAATATCTACTGCAAGTAAACAGAGCACCATAACTCCATAAAATACTGGTGCGAACTGTTTTAAAATCCATGCATCTAATGAAAAACTTACAAAGAAAAATAGCAAACTCCCTAGAATAATCCAGTTCAGTTGATCATTGAATTTACCCATAGGATCAACGCTATAGAGATGGACCAAACTGATGATTAATAAAAAGGTTGTGAGAATAATAATAAACCATGGGAATGCTTGTAGCCGGGTCTGTATCCTTAATAAAACTGAATCTTGAGAAGAACTCATAATTTATTTTTCCAATAAGTCTCTATGATTTTTTTAGCGATAGGTGCGACTTTACCTCCACCTCCACCATCAAACTCACTTAAAATAACAACGGCTATTTGAGGTTGCCGTGCCGGGCTATAACCTACAAACCAAGCATGATCTTTATAATCATCTGTGAACCGGCTAAGATTAACAACTTGAGCCGTTCCTGTTTTCCCTGAAACTGTTTTCCCGGGAATAGCTGCACCTCTGGCAGTTCCTGAATCCACAGCATACCTTAAAGCATCTTGTATCACTTCAAGATTACCTGGATGCAATGATATAGATTGAACCAATTGTTTTTCTCCAAACTTGATTCTTAATCCATCTTTAGAAATTTCTTTTTTAAGAAGGAAGGGATGATAAAGATGGCCTCCATTCCCAATAGCGGAATATAAGTTTAAAATTTGAAGAGGCGTTGCAAGATTAAATCCCTGTCCAATAGCCATATTGATCGTATCACCGCTAGACCAACCTGTTTTCTTAACTTCCATTTTCCATGTAGGAGTCGGAACAATTCCTACATATTCTAAATTCAGATCAATTCCTGTTTTCTTACCTAAGCCGAGTAATGAAGCCCATTTTGCAAGTCTTGTCGCTCCTAATAAATTCCCCAACTGATAAAAATAAACATCACAACTTTCTGCAATTGCTTTTTGGAGATCCATAACCCCATGACCACTGTGTTTCCAACATTTCCATTTACCATTACCTAATGTGTAACTCCCATGACAGGGAAAAGTTGTCTGAGGAGTGATCAGACCTTCTTCTAATGCAGCAAGAGCTGTGACAACTTTAAAAGTTGATGCTGGAGGGTATAATCCTGCTGAAGCTTTATCTAATAACGGCTTATGTGGGTCATTCATAATGTTTTCCCATTCATCTTGAGAAAGACCTTTTTGGTAATGCTCTAAGTCTAATGTTGGCTGGGAAATATAAGCTAAAATCTCTCCATTCTGAGGGTTCATCACAACAATAGCACCACTTTTACCACGAAAAGCTTCCATGGCTGTTTTTTGTAATCGGCTATCAATGGTAATAAAAATATTCTTACCGGATTCCATAGGGATATTAGAAGAGAATAAAGCTTTTACTTTTGATTGAAGTCTTCCTAAAGCATCTACCTGAAAAAACTTTTTGCCTTCTTTTCCTCTCAGCGTTGTCTCAAATTTTCTTTCGATTCCATGTTTTCCAATGGGAGAGCCTAAATGATACTCGGATGTGAGTGTCTCCATTTCTTTTTCCGTTGTTTCACCCACATAACCTAGTAAATGACTCGATCCACTGATTCGATAATCTCTTCCCATAGCATGATGTATTTCAACTCCCGGTAGAAAAAACTTCATAGACTGAATCTTAGCCACTTCTTGAAGACTGAGATTTTTTTTGATTCTATGGGGTTGGAAAGAAGGAAGTTTACTGCTTTCTAAAAGTTTTTTTTCAATTTGAGCCTCAGGTATATCTATTAAATGAGATAAAAGATGAAAAACTTTAGATTTACGCCTTAAGTACTGAGGAGTTATCACAAGATCAAAAAAGAACTTATTAGATAATAAAAGGATTCCATTACGATCATAGACAAGACCCCGAGGAGCGTCATATCTGATCTCTCTAATTCTGTTTTTTGTAGATGCTTCAGAAAATTCTTCGCCTTTCATAATCTGAAGATAATAAAGACGAGAAATAAAAATGCTTAATATTCCTAAGTAGAAAATAAAAACTAACTTGAATTTACTTTTATTCATATTTCTTGAATCCGACCTTTAACTCGAGACTCATAAGAACCTAAAAGTTTTTGCATACCCCATAAAAGGGGAAATGATAAAATCCCTGTGACCAAAAAGGAATCTTTTCGAGACTCAAAAAAATGAATATTTAAACCATAAAAAACTAATCCTTCAGTCAAAAACAAAAAACTTTTTAAAATAAGGAAGACCCCCCATCGAGAAAAGAAACCTTGAAATACTATGCCTTGCGAGAAAAAAATATACCCAAAAGGAAGCACCATCCACCTAATAAAATCCCATAGAATAGGCTCAGGTTGAAAGGATTGAGCCATAAGAAAAGCACCAAAAGTTAAAAATAATTCCTCAATAAAAAGAATTTTTCCAAAAATAGAAAATAGAGTAATCCCCATAAGATCAAGTTGTGGTGTCATATTCATTTGAATAGGAAGAATCAGAAAATACCACAAAATAAATAAAGACTTATAAGTTCTTTCTCTTAAATGTATAGGTATCATAAGACTATTTTCATACTAAGGGTTGGGAATTGATTCATTGATCAGTTCTTGAATCATCTGGACACTTTCATCTTTATTCAATAAAACAACGACCTCTTTAACCTCTGTATAAGTAACACTTGGTTCTATTTCTACATGGTACTCCTCATCAATAAACTCTACAGATCGAATTTCACCTACAGGCACATAAGAAGGGAAAGGCCCTGTAAGACCTGATGTCAGAAGAGTATCTTGAGGAAAAACTTGGTAGTCAGAAATATCTGTATATTTGAAAGCAAGATTCCCCATACCTGTACCTTCCGCAATTCCTCTTTGTCGAGTTCTT
This sequence comes from Silvanigrellaceae bacterium, assembly GCA_947457515.1. GTDB lineage: Bacteria > Bdellovibrionota_B > Oligoflexia > Silvanigrellales > CANGWC01 > CANGWC01. The sequence continues at coordinate 10,027 of CANGWC010000019.1, read as the reverse complement.
TCAAAAAGAACATCTAAACTCACGTTAGGGTTAGAAGTGAGAAGAACATCACTCATCTGTGGAAATGTTCTCCCTATAATTCCTACAGCTCCTTGATCATGAATCACCGCCATTCCAGGAAGAATTCCTTGGAGAGATCCTCCTGTAATCCGAAAATAAAGAAAGTTGGGGTGCATCGATATCACTTGGCTCACAATAAAATTATCTTTTTTCTTCCAGGGAAGGTTGAGAAGAGATCGGAGTCTGTTATTTTCACTCACAACGCCTTTAAAAAGAATGTTTTGCGTTTCTAACTCTAAGTTTTTCCTGAGAACTTCTTTAAGTTTCTGTTTGGCATCTTTGACATCTATATATTGTTCCCATAAAAATTGAATACTTGATTGTGTAGAATAAATCACAAAGTGAAATGGATATGTCACAAAATGAGCAGATTGGAGTATGATCTCCAAAAGGTTCTTTTGGTGGAATGAAAAGGACACAGTGGTAACGGCAATAATTATTCCCAAAAAGAATAACCTTTTTTTCAGTGAAGGTAACATATGAATACTCTAAAAAAACTCAGTGATTTAATCAATTTAAAATCCTTTGGTATTAGCCTTGCTGTTATCATAACAGTCTTTGCTCTTGTTTTCTCAGGCTTTATCAGAAATGGAGGAAGCCTTGGCCAACATATTGCGGCTAAAGTAGGCTCTCAACTGATTCCTATGCAAAAGTTACGCGGTTTTGAAAAGAAAAATGTCAAACAAGGACTTCAACAACTTATTGAGCAAAAAGTCATTATAGAAGAAGGTTTTAAAATGAACTTTGTTGCTTCAGATACTGAAGTTGCTGATTGGATCAAAAAATCTTTTGTAGATAAAGACAAAAAATTTGATAAAGCTGCCTATCAAAAATACTTAAAATCCACTCAAGAATTAGAACTTTTTAAACAAGGCCGTGATGCTATTATCACTCAAAAAGTTTTAAAAATTATAGGATTAGTTCCCCCATTACCTGACGTGATTCTTGAAGAGAAAGCCAAAAGAGATAGTGTTAAATTTTATTTAGAATGGGCCTCTGTGGAGCTTTTAAACTTTGATAAAAAAGACAAAGATAATGATAAAAAACAAGAAGAATTCATATTAGCTCTTGAAAAGAGTTTAGTGTCTCAGGACATCAAACAAGTGAATCAGATACTCAGTCAGCATGGAAAAAAATGGGAAAAACTGAAAGAGCCTGTCACAGCAACCAGTCTTTTTATTCCTGAATTAGGACTTTCAAAAAATCTGTTGAGATATGTTTTTGCTTTAAAAAAACCCTCTGATTTTATCCCTACTTTAATTGATTTTGGTGGACAAAGAGCCATTGTACGTTTAGTTCAAAAAACAGATAGTCCTCAAGATAAAGAAAAAGCATCTACGGAATACAGTAAGTTTTTGTCTAATGATACTTTTACAAACTTCCAAAAGACCTGGATTGATATCTATGAAAAAACCGGTCAAATTAAAAGAAACTCTTCCCTTTTCAGTGAATCCTAATTCTTCTCAGGTTATTATTATCCAAAAAAAGACCTCTTTAGAAAGAAGTCTTACGCCTATAGAGACCAGTGAGAACTCTCTTCAAAAAGCTCATAATGATCATCATAGAGTTCTTGATAAACTCACTGCTTTTCTAGAAAAAAATCATATAACTTATACTGTTTTATCTATCGATCAGGTCTTACTCTATCCCTTTTTTCAAGGCTCCCATGGATTCAAGGTTCCTGTGATTGCTTTAGGTGGTGACGGAACTCTTCTTCATGCAAGTCATTATGTTGGATCAAGTATTCCTCTTCTTGGGATCAATTCGAGTAAAGAGCATTCCGTTGGTCATTTATGTGCTGGATCTGAATCTAATCTAGAACAAAGTGTTGCTTTTTTAATGGGAGAACAAAATTCAGTTTTTAAAAAATCATATCTCCCCCGGCTATCATTACATAATGATAGAGAAGAACTGATTCTTCCATGTGCCTTAAATGATGTGCTTTTTTGTCATCAACATCCCGCTGCTACAAGTCGTTATCATGTATGTGTTAATGATCTCTACTCTCAAAAGCATAAGTCTAGTGGAATTTGGTTTTCTACATCAGCAGGATCTTCAGCTGCAGTCAGTTCTTATGGACATCCCTTATTACCCTTAACCGATCCCTCTTTTTATATGGTTGTGAGAGAACTTTATGCTCCCCGGGAAGGTGCGACTTTTTTTAAAGGACAAGGCTCCGACTTTATTTTTGTGAAAAGCCATATGAATCATGGTATGGTTTCTGTAGATGGACATGACTGGTCACTGAAACTTGGTTTCTATGATTCTTTTACTGTTCGATTACTTAATGAAAATCATTTGTGCTTAGTCACTTCAAATGATCAGTTAGCATAAGGAATACCCGTGAAACATCATACTTACGGTCAAGAATTTTTTATTACAACTCAAGTTGATAAATTTATAGCTTGGGCTAGAAGTAATTCTGTTTGGCCTTATCCTTTTGGAACAGCCTGTTGTGGAATAGAACTTATGTCTGTGATGGGACCAAAATATGATCTCAGTCGTTTTGGAGCAGAAGTTGTGAGATTCTCTCCTAAACAATCTGATTTGCTTCTTGTTGCAGGAACGATCACAGAAAAAATGGTACCCATTATCAAACGTGTTTATGACCAAATGGCAGAACCTAAATGGGTATTATCCATGGGTGCTTGTGCTTCTTCTGGAGGGTTCTACAGAGCTTATCACGTTGTTCAAGGCATTGATCGAGAGATACCAGTCGATGTTTATGTTCCTGGATGTCCTCCTACACCAGAAGCCGTCATTGATGGTATCATGCAACTTCAAAATAAAATCAGGAAGGAAAGAAATGAACTGGAAAGAAACTCTTAAGCCTTATCATCTTCTCAATCATGCATTCTATAGAGCATGGGAAACAGGAAGTGTTTCAAAGGCTTCATTACAAGAATATGCGACTCAATATTACCACCAAGTCCTTGCATTTCCTCGATATGTGAGTGCAACCCATTCTCAATGTGTGACTCTAGAAGAAAGAAGTTCTTTAAGAGACAACCTTAATGATGAAGAAGGTGGTCCTATTTCACATCCTGACTTATGGTTAAATTTTTGTGCAGGATTAGGATTGGATCCTACTGATGTGAAAAATTCTCAACCTAAAGAAGCCATAAATGATGTGATGAAGTGTTTCTTTGAAGCAGTATATCAATCCAAAGCTTCTGCTTTAGGCGCTCTTCTTGCTTATGAAAGTCAGATACCAGAAATTGCAAAATTCAAATTTGATCATCTTAAGAATTATTACATTTCTGAAGAAAAGTATCTTGATTTCTTCTCAGTCCATGAAAAAGCAGATGTGTATCATACACAAGCATTAGAAACTTTATGGAATGATCTTTCTGTAACAGAAAAAAATGAGTCTTTGATCTCTATGGAAAAACTCGCTCAAAAACTCTGGTTTTTTCTGGATTCTATGGAAGCACCTTTGTGTTAGAAGACTTTTTTTCACATGTTCAAGATGATCTCAAAGGCAAATCCGTACCCTTTGAATTCAAATCCGATCCTAATAGAGCCTCTGAAGAAACTCTGATTATCTCTGTAGATAACGTAACGCAAACCTTAGAGTGTCTTAAAAACTCCCATGGATTTAAGTTTCTTATGGATGTCTGTGGAGTTCATTATCCTAAAAGAGATCTGAATTTTGACGTTGTTTATCATCTCTTTAATGATACTGAAAATCATAGATTAAGAGTGAAGTGCCCTAATAATGGAACAGTGCCATCTGTTGTTTCTTTATGGAACGGAGCAGATTGGTTTGAAAGAGAAGCCTATGATCTTTATGGCATTCAGTTTACAGGACATCCTGATCTCAGACGTATTTTATGTCATGACGAATTTAAAGGTCATCCTCTTCGTAAAGATTATCCTGCAGACTTAGGTCAACCCATGTCTGGCTTACCTGCGGAACATTACTTTGAAAAAGATAGAGAACGCATCATGGCAAGTCATGATGACGATCTGATGTGGATTAATATCGGTCCAGCCCATCCAGCAACTCATGGAACTTTAAGGTTTATGGCTGTTATAGACGGTGCAGAAGTAATTCATGAGTTAGAAGTTGAAATTGGATATCTCCATAGATGTTTCGAGAAAATGTGTGAAACTCATAACTACAATCAAATTATTCCTTATACAGACAGGTTAAATTATTGTTCTGCTCCTATGAATAATAATTGTTTTGCTCAAGCCGTTGAGAAACTTCTGAATGTTCAAGTTCCTCCTAGAGCAACGATGATTCGAATGATCTTAGATGAACTCTCTCGAATTATGGATCACTTTGTGTGTATTGGAACAAATATTTTAGATTTGGGAGGAATGACTTCTTTCTTCTATTTCTTCCATGAAAGAGAACAAATCTATACTTTATTTGAAAAACTCTGTGGTGCTCGATTAACCGTTTCATTAACTCGTATCGGTGGGATGGGATTCGATCTCCCTTCCGGTTGGGTTGAAGAAACAAGAGATGTTTTAAAATCCATCGAAAAAACACACGCTGAAGTTCACCATCTTGTGACCAATAATCGTATTTTTATACAAAGAACTCGTGGAGCTGGAGCAATATCCCAAAATGCTGCTATCAGTCATGGGTTCACTGGTCCATGCTTAAGAGCTACAGGATATCCTTTAGATCTTCGTAAATTGGAACCTTATTATTTTTATGATCAAGTTAATTTTGATGTTCCCGTAGGAACAAACGGAGATACTTATGATCGGTACCTTGTGAGAATGGAAGAAGTTCTTCAAAGTATCAAAATCATCAGGTGGGCTTTAGATAATCTTCCAGAAGGACCTTTATGTGTTCCAGATAAAGGGATTGCCTTACCTCCCAAGAGTGAAGTTTATGGTAATATAGAAGGATTAATGAATCACTTTATGCTTGTCATAAACGGAGTTAAAACTCCTGTAGGCGAGGTTTATCATAAAAGTGAAGCTGCCAATGGAGAGCTTGGGTTCTACATTGTTTCTGATGGATCTGGTGTTCCCTATCGTGTTAAATGTCGTCCTCCTTGTTTTGCACTGTTAGGTGGATTTAAAGAAATGACAAAAGGTGGGCGACTTGCTGATGCAATCGCTGCTTTAGGAAGTTTAAATGTGATTGCAGGAGAGTTAGATAGATAATGAGTTCATATTTTTCAGCTGATCTTAAAAAAATGATTGAGGGTTACTTAGTTCGATTTGAAACCCCAAGATCAGGTATATTACCCATTTTACACGCTATTCAAGATGAAAAAGATTGGATATCTCCTGAAGATATCACTGCTTTAGAAAAAGAATTTAAACTCTCTATTGTGGATGTAGAAGAAGTTCTCTCCTTCTATTCAATGTATAGAACAAGTCCACCAAAACCTTTTAGGTTAGAGGTGTGCAATAGCATTTCTTGTTGGTTAATGGGTTCTCATAAAACCATAGAACATATCCAAAAAAAATTAGAAGAAAATCCTGAGATTCCTTTCTCCTGCAAAGAAGTTGAGTGTTTAGGTTATTGCGGTTACGCTCCTGTCGCTCTTGTGAATAAAGACAGACATTCCCATGTCACCCCGGAAAAAGCTTTAGAACTGATCCAGCAGTATACTCAAAATACGAAAGATAAAGGATAGTATATGCCTGTAATGAAAAATCCTTATGGTGGAAAGAATCCTGATGACTTTAGAGTCTTAACTTTCCTAGAAGGTGTCCCAGATTCTCGAAGCCTTAAAACATATACAGAGCATGGCGGATATGAAGCTCTCAAAAAAGTTCTATCCTTTATGAAACCTGCTGATGTTATAGATACCGTTAAAAAATCTGGTTTGAGAGGAAGAGGGGGAGCAGGTTTCTCTACAGGATTAAAATGGTCTTTTGTTCCTAAAGATCCTGGAACGAAATTTCTCATCACAAATTATGATGAAGGTGAACCAGGAACTTATAAAGATCGATATATCACTGAACTCAATAATCATATGCTTTTAGAGGGTATGATCATTGGTGCTTATGCTATTGGTGCACAAAAAAGCTATATTTATATCAGAGGCGAAATCTACCAAGAGATTAAATGGGTAGAGGAATCTATTCGTGAAGCTTATGCAGCTGGGTTCCTAGGTAAAAACATTTTAGGATCAGGATTTGATCATGAAATGGATATTTATATTGGTGCAGGAGCTTATATCTGTGGAGAAGAAACAGGTCTGATCAGTTCTCTAGAAGGCAAAAAAGGACAACCTAAACTCAAACCTCCTTTTCCTGCCGTGAAAGGTTATCTAGGATACCCAACGATTGTAAATAATGTGGAAACCCTTGCGGCTGTGCCTTGGATTATTCGTAAGGGTCCTGAAGCCTATCGTCAGTTTGGAACAGAAAAAGCACCTGGAACAAAACTCTTTAATTTAAGTGGTCCTATTGTAAATCCTGGATGCTATGAACTTCCTTTAGGTTATCCCATGAAGCGATTTATCTTTGAAGATGGCGGTGGCCTTCTCAATGGTGAAAAGCTCAAAGCTGTGATTCCGGGAGGAGCCTCTGCTCCTATTTTAACTGCTGCTGAAATTGAGAACATGACATTAGATTATGAATGTCTTGCTGCTGCTGGTACCATGTTAGGATCGGGAGCTGTGATAGTGATCCCTGAATCTGTGGATATGAAACATGTTCTGGAAAATCTCATGTATTTTTTCAAACATGAAAGTTGTGGTCAATGTACACCTTGTCGAGAAAGTACCGGGTGGCTTCTTAAAATGTCCGATGATTTTAAACATCACAAAACAACAGAAGAAGAACTCATTAGATTTGAAACGGTAGCACGTCAAATGATGGGTAAAACAATTTGTACCTTCTCTGAAGCTGCCGCAGGTCCTGCAAGAAGTATACCCCAAAAATTTCGTAACGAATTTTTATAGGAAATCATTATGTCTGTTGATATCACCATTGATAATAAACCCTTAAGCGTACCTGAAGGTACGACTATCATGGAAGCTGCTACAAATGCAGGAATTGCCATTCCTCATTTTTGTTGGCATCCAGGACTCTCTATTGCCGGAGTTTGCCGATTTTGCATGGTTAAAGTGGCAGGAATGCCTAAATTACAAATTGCTTGCAATACCATTGTTCAAAAAGACATGGTCATTGATACTGTCTCTTCCGATGTGAAAGAAGCTCATAAATGGGCTTTAGAATTTCATCTTATTAATCACCCTTTAGATTGCCCTATTTGTGACCAAGCAGGAGAATGTGGCCTCCAAAACTATTATATGAAGGTAGGGAAATACACTTCTCAAATGACCGAGAAGAAAGTTTTGAAACCTAAAGCTTTAGATGTGGGAGATACCCTCGTTTTAGATACAGAAAGATGTATTCTCTGTTCCCGTTGTGTTCGATTTGAAGACGAAGTGACTAAAACTCAAAATCTAGGCATTTTCCAAAGAGGTGATGATGCTATCATTGGAACTTACCAAGATCGTCGTATTGAACATAACTACAGCTATAATCTAGCAGACATTTGCCCTGTGGGAGCTTTCACCTCTAAAGATTTCCGCTTTAAATGTAGAGTTTGGTTCTTAGAAGAAACACCTACGGTCTGTCCCGGTTGTTCCACAGGCTGTTCAGTTACGTTATTTCAAAATTCGAAACAAAGAGAATATCACCGTTTAAAACCACGCTATAATCCTGAAATTAATGATCATTGGATGTGTGATAAAGGTCGCATGATGTATGAACATCTTAATGTTCAAAATCGTCTTGCTAAGCCGGTTCAAGGCACCCAATCTTTAAATTGGAATGAGTCTTACACTGTAACTACATCTTTTGTTAAAGACGCTCTAGACTCAGATCAATCTATTTCTATTGTATTAACTCCTCAATTAACTTCTGAAGAGTATGAAACGATCTTTCAATTTATTAAAAATGATTTAAACAATAAAGCTCATGTTTATATATGGAGAGATTCTCACGAAGATATTGATGCTTTTGATGGTCTTCTTTACAGAGGAGATCATAACTCTAATACTCGTGGTTTAGAAAATGCTTTAACTAAACATAATATTTCAGCTAAAATCCTTAAAAAAGATTTTTCTGCTTTAAAAGACTATTCTTTAAATATGATCTTTGGACCAGAAATTAACTTTGAATCTTTCTTAGAAGATATTCAAAGTTTCTCATCTCTTCAAAAAGTTATTTATTTTGGAAATCAAATCCTTCCTCAGGACACCACTTATCCTGAGAATTTTGTGATGAGAATTCCACAAAGAACTTTCATTGAAAAAGATGGTTCATTTACGAATTACAAAGGAATCACTCAGAAAACAGGAAATCATGTTCCTGTTTTCACAGAGCTTCCATCCCTATCTGATTTCTTGGAGAAATTATGGCTTACATCAACGTCTCAAAAGAGCTCAAATTCACCCTTCAAAACGGCTACTTCGCCTCAACCCTTATAGGTTTAGGTTCTACTGTAAAGACTCTCGCTAAACAGATCTTTGGTTTAGAACCCAGTCGTACGATCCAATGGCCTGAAGTTGAGTATCAATACTCTCCTCGGTTTAAAGGAGCACACTTCCTCACAAAACGTCCTGATGGCAAGGTGCGTTGTACTGCCTGTTTCCTTTGTGCCACAAACTGTCCAGCTCAATGCATCACTATCATTGCAACGGAAACCAAAGATAAAACCATAGAGAAATATCCTGCTCGCTTTGAAATCGATATTCTTCGTTGCGTCTTCTGTGGTTACTGTGAAGAAGCTTGTCCTGTGGATGCGATTCGTATGGGACCAGAATACAGCATGGCTGGTCTCATCGAAGAGAAAAAATGGGTCTTTACCAAAGATTATCTTTTAGAAAGAGAAGCTATTATTCAAAAGATTGCTGAGAAACAAGTTTCAGATAAAGAGGAAAATGAGAAGCATCCTTCTGCTTATGAAAAAGCTATAAGTTAAGATTTTAGAAAACTTAATTCTACCATTTAAAAATAGATAATAGTCTCTGTATAAGCCCTTTTTCGCCTTCTTCACGATTAACTTCTTCCAAGATCAATGTATCATCAGAAGAATAAGGCTCAGTGGGTGTATCATTGATATAAGCATTTGATTTTGATCTTGGTTTGAGCCAATGCTCTTTGTAGGCTATTTCTGAAAATTTTTTATAAGCTTCATGAGCCGCTTCGAGTTGTTCCTCAAGGTCTCTATAATTTTCAGTATTTTCCATACCTTTTTCTGCCATGATAGATAATTCTCTTTGGATAGCAGCAATTTGATTGGGCACGTAATCAGGAGTGATGTTTTTAAGGGAACTTTGCTGTAATGCTTGATGGCTGCCACAATTTATACAGGCTAATATAGATAGATGATTTATGAAGATGTAGATGATTTTTTTCATGGTTCGTTTCTTTATCATGGTGGAAAGTTAAATTTCATCCAGTCAATTAAGGATTATTGCGGTGCTGCATTTTTAAAACAGCCATTAAAAGATTGGATATTTTTTTTAGGATATCTTGATGTTCTCTTCCGCTTTTGGGAGAAGGTTGATGTAGATGTTCTACTATATAAATAGAAAGATTTCTTTCGAAAGATAAGAATTCTTGCCTATCTACATTATCAATAAGTCTTTTCTGTAATTTAAGAAGATCATTCTTAAATGTTTTTACGCTGTCTATGAGATCTTCAGTGTTAAGATAAGTATAAAATATTTTTAACACCTCTAAACGAATCTCTGGATCCTCTATTGTTACTATCTTATTAGGTATCTCTACAGTCTCATATTCATATTCCGATATTTTTTTTACAATCTCTTCGAAATTTTTGGAATTTAATTTTATCTCTTCTATTCCTTTAATCTCATCTTTATTAACGTCAGTTCGGGATAAGAGTTTTTTAGCGAGTTTCTTTTAAGACATTGATATATATGATAAAAGTAGTGGCATAAAGGACTTACTCAATATGCCACATAAAGAATTATTACCTCTTATTTTCTGTATAGTCGATGACTTTTGT
>CANGWC010000018.1 GCA_947457515.1 Silvanigrellaceae bacterium | reverse complement strand
ATCAAAGCTCTTAAAATTAAATATTCTATATGGCAAACCCGCAGTCGAAGTGTTGCTAATTATTTTGTCAATATCTTTGGCGCTATTTGTGCTCATGGGCTTGGGTATAAATTTGGATTTTGAAGCTCTTATCCCGAACTCACGTTAGTTTGTACACTGTTCCCGATAAAGGTGTCATAGTGGCTTTTACATATGAAGAGCAATTTGCCGCATGTAAAAAAGAATTCCTTTATGAAGATGATAAAATAGTTAAAGCCTACGGGGGAAATAAGAATTTTTGTGATAAAGCATGTGGAAGCATGATTCCTGTTTATACAGCAGGACAAAGCTTTCATTGTGTGATGAGACAATAATCTTATTGGTTTTTAAGAAGCAGGAATTACAACCACAACAGGAAAATCCTTAACTTCTAACTCCCAGATAGCTTCTGGATCTCCAAATTCTTCTCTCAAATAAACATTTTTAACACTGATAATGTGCTCTGCATAGACCTGTGCAGCTCCACCAATTGCATGAAGATAAACACATCCAAAGTCTCTACAAGCCTTGGCTGTTTTCTCTCCCATGCCTCCCTTACCAATGACAGCTTTGAGTTTGAATTTCTCAATAAGAGTGGCTTGGTAGGGTTCTTCTCGAATACTGGTTGTGGGGCCTGCTGCAGTGACTCTCCAGATGTTATCTTCTTTGAGAACTACGGGACCACAGTGATAGATCACTGCGTTTTCTAAAGAAATGGGAGGTTCGTGTCCTTCATAAAGATACTTATGAACGGCATCACGTCCTGTGTAGATAATACCCGATAAGAAAACGAGATCTCCTTTTTTGAGGGAACGTACATCTTTTTCAGTGAGGGGTAGGGTGAATTTATGGGGTTCTAATACAGCCATTTTTCAATTTCCGATTTATTGTTGAGTATAATTCCTTGACGACGATAGGACCAGCACATGTAAGAAACTGTCACAAAGAAACTTGCAGGGAGTCTATTGAGAACTCCTAATTTAACACCTAAAAGTGTTGTTTTACCGCCAAATCCCATGGGACCTATATTGGTTTCATTGGCTTCTTTGAGGAGTGACTCTTCTAACTCTTTTAGATTTTCTTCAGGGTTAACATCATCGATTGTTCGAAGGAAAAGCTTTTTAGAGGCACTGTACGATGTGCTTCGATCTCCTCCTATGATAACTCCTAAGATCCCAGGACTACAGCCTCTTCCTTGAGCTTTAGTGACACAATCTAGAATGACTTTTTGAATGCCTTTCATATCTCTACCTGCACCTAAAGTTGTATCGGGAAGACTGTATTGTGCTCCCACATTTTCACAGCCTCCTCCTTTAAGAATGAGACGTATGTCGAGATAATCATGGGAGTGTTGTTCAAAATAAATGGTAGGAGTTCCTGGGCCTAAATTATTCCCTGAATTCTTACCTGTTAAGGAATCAACGGAATTTTGTCGGAGATAACCTTTATCCGTTGCTAAAGAAACTGCTTCTTTAATTTCTTCTTCAAAAGCTTTTTGATCGAAACCTATAGGTGTCTTGATATAGAAAAGAATACTTCCTGTGTCTTGACATAAAGGTTGGCTCTTCCCCTTTGCAAGATCGATGTTTCTTTGCATAATCTTAAGAGCATATTCACTGACTGTATTTTTTTGTTCTTCCTCTAAAGCTTTGAGTAAAGCCTTACGAACATCTTCAGGAAGATCAGTACTTGTTTTACGAATAAGTTCTAGGAGTGGTACAACATTAGAATGCATTTTTCACTTTTGTCCTTTAATAAATTTTTTCTATTATACCCTCTTCTTGTTTTCTCTAAAGCTTTAAGCCAATCAGAAATCTACAAAAAATGGGACTCTAAAAAGATAGACTATTCTGTCTTATTTTATGATTTAAGCAAACAAAAAATCATTGAAAATGAAAAATCAGAGAATCGATTGATCCCGGCTTCTCTCACAAAGCTTTATACAGCAACAAAAGCTCTTCAAGAATTAGGTCCGGATTATAATTTCAAACATCAATTATGGACCAATGGAAAAATCAGTAATCGTACCTTAAAAGGTAATATTTATTATAAAGGCTTAGGAGATCCTTATTTTACACAGGAGAAAATTTGGGTTTTACTCTCTCAATTGAATCAGTATTCTCTTAAGAAAATTGAAGGAAAATGGATCTTTGATGCTTCTCTTTTCACCCCTTCTTCAGAGAAAGGATCTGGGAATCATGCTTATGACGGTCCTATCAGTCCTATCGCTGTAAATTTCAGCACAGAAGAAGTGATCAGGGTTCAAAATACCCGGGTTAAGAAATCTTATTTATCCGTGGCTGATCCTAATGCTTATACTTCTCAAGTTTTCGTTAAGACACTCAAGTCTTTAGGGATCCAATTTCAAGGAAAATTTGAACTTCAAAATTTCTCTCTTCCACAGAAACAACTTCTTGCGGAAGAAGAAAGTTTCCCTCTTTATCTTTCTATTCGAGCAATGCTTAAAAGAAGTAATAATTTTATTGCTGATATGTTAGCAGCAAGATTCCCGGATGTTTTCCTGACAAAAGATCTCAACAGTATTATTCAAAGAACTGATGCTTTACCTACGATTTATGGAGGAAGTGGGCTGAGAATAGAAAATCGTATATCTGCTCTTGATATCAATGAACTTTTGAAAAAAGCCTATTTAAGCCCTAAGATTTTTCCTCATGTCGTAAGCTCCCTAGCTCAACCATCCCATGTAGGAAGTTTAAAAACACGTAATCTCAATAGCATAGAATCTTTAAAATCTAATAATTTTGAAGTTTATGGAAAAACAGGTACATTAACGACCCCGAAGTGTGTTATAGGCTTAGCTGGATATGTCCTAAAAAACCCAGGAAATTGGTATTCGTTTGCGATTTTGCTAAACGGTCCTTCGTCTCTTTCTCCTCTAGATCTCAGAAGCGAAGTGGATAAAGTTTTTATGGACATTATGGAAAAGGAACTCTCTTTATGAAAGGTACATTTACCCTTCGTCGCATCTTCCCTCAATTGAAAGACGCTGATCTTTTAACCATTCAAAATACAGCATCTATTATGAAGGTACGTAAATCTCAAAACCTCTTTATTGCAGGAGACTCTCCTCGAGCTATCTACGCGGTTGCCAACGGATGCATTAAAATCATCAGAGAAGGGTTAGAAGGGGAAACTGTTATCACACGTATTGTAAGACCCGGTCAGATCTTAGGCCTACGAGAGGTTATAGGAGAGTTTAAATACAGTCGTACTGCTGTTGCTTTAAAAGACAGTGAAGTCTTCTCCATTGATAGTCATTCCGTTTCATCTATGGTTCAAAACTATCCTTCGATTTCCATCCAATTTATGAAGATCTTTTGTCATGAACTTGCCCGTATGGAAGTTCGAATTGAAAGTGATCTTTATCACTCCGCTAAAAGCAGAGTTTCCTCTGTGATCTATGAATTACATACACTCTTTGCAGATACCCCTGCTGAAGACAATAAAATTGTTTTCACACCCCCTTTAAATCGTAAAGATATTGCTGAACTTGCTGATGTCACCCCAGAGACTGTCAGTAGAGTCATCGCAGATCTGAGAGCATCTCAAATCATTGAAACCCATGGAGCTGCTTTCCATATTCAAGATATCAATGCCCTTCTTATTGAAGCAGAAGATCATTAAAAATATGCTTTCATTAGAAGAGATAAGTTTTTCTTACGGAACAAACCCTATTATTGATAAAGCTAATTATCATTTTACCCCGGATTCCTTTACGGTTTTACATGGACCTAATGGTGTGGGTAAAACAACTTTCCTAAGAATTGCCGCTGGTCTGATTCCTCCTAATCAAGGTAGAATCACAAGATCTTCTGATCTGAAAGTTTTATTTATTCCCTATGAATCCGGACTTTATTTAGATGCTTCTGCATTATGGAATCTGAAGTTTTTGACAGCTTGTTTTCAAACGTTTATCCCAACGGAGACTTTATTAGCATCTTTAAAAGACTATCTTGTTCCTCTTAAAGGGCCTGTACGTATTTTATCTTCAGGTCAACGTAAACGTATTATGCTCTGTTTATGGAAACTTATAAAACCAGATATCGTCATTGCTGATGAACCTTTTAATGGGTTAGACAGTCCTGGCCAAGAGCTTCTTGCTTCTCTTATTAAGACATCAACAGGATTAGCAACTTGTCATGACAAGTCTCACTTTAGTTACTTTAATAAGACTCTTGCTTTTGAAGAATTGTCTATTTGAAAATTGATTGGACGCTATCCTTTTTAGGCTAAGTGCCTTAGTGAGATAAAGTAGGATAACCAGATCTTACGGGATAGTTTTCTGTTACCCTTGGTATAATAAGAGATTTTTTAGGAATTAAAGTGAGTTTTTGAGTTTCAATATTCTCTCCAAAAAACTGTTTTCTAATTTCTAATCCTAAAAGCTCGCCTATAGCGGAAGGAACTGCATTTCCTATTTGTTTTTGAATTTCAGAAACACCTCCTAATATTTCTATTTCGAAAGGAAAGGTTTGAAGACGTAGCATTTCTTTCATATTTAATCGTCGATTATTCCAATGAAATGGACCAATTGCTGAACCAGGTTGAGCTTGAATTGTCCAACTTGGCCTATCTTTCTTTAATTTTAATAAAAAACTCCAATAACGAGAACGCCATTTAAAAATAGGAAGACCCTGACCTTTTTCTGAATGAAAAAGATAATTATGTCCTTCAGGAATAGTAGGAAGTAATTCTCCCCATTTTCCACCCACTTTTGATATACGAGGATCTTCCATTCCATCTTGAAGATCATATAATGCATCCCATGCTGTTCTAAAAGAATGTTGCTGATCAACAATAGAATCTTTAACATCTAAAAATCTTGGTTCTGGAAATTGAAAAGGCAATCCTTCTCGAGATCCTACAATGAATACACGTTCTCTGATTTGAGGAACACCATAATGTGCTGCATTTAAAACTTTCCAATTAAAGTTATACTTTGTGTGGTGATCTCTATTAATTTGGCACAATCTTTCTTCAAGATATTTTAAACCTTCGTCTTTCCCTTTATAAACAAGTCCAAAAACATTTTCTAAAATAAATGATCTTGGAAGTGATTCCTCTAAAACTCTCATGTATTCATGTAATGTGTTTGCTCTAGGATCCTTAAGACGATCAACATCTCCCTTTACCCAATATCCACTTTTAGAAAAAGGTTGACATGGAGGGCCTCCTATTAAAATATCTGCTTCACATTTCTTTAAATCTGCTACTCTGAGAATATCTGATGTAGAAAAATCTTCTATTCTTCCTTCAAGGACATTCCAAAATTGTCTATTGTGTCTTAATGTTTTACAACACCATTTATCCATTTCTATAGCGACTAAAGTTTTAAAGTTTGCTCTTTCAATACCATAATCAAGCCCTCCGGCTCCCGTATATAAACTAATAGCACTATATTTCATAATGTTTTACATTCTCTATTTCAAAATCTACTTCTTGCTAGTCTATACCTATTAAGTGTACTGTCAATACACTTAATAGGAGTTCAAATGTTAAGATTTGATTTAAAATCCTTGCTTGCAGATTACGAATCTCTCACTGGATTAAAAATGAGTTACGAAGAACTGAGTCGAATGACCTCTTTATCTTTAGACACAATTAAATCTATTACGAGTCGGAAAAATTACAATGCGACTTTCCAAGTCGTAGAAAAAATTTCTTTATCATTAAATGCTGATCCAACCTATTATTTTATATGGGATAATAATCAAAATAAACTTCCCTTAAAATCAGAAGATAATACTCTTATGATTTTAACCGGATTAACTCCTATTGAACTCGCTAAGACTTTATATGAAAATCCCAGATCCTACATGGCTATCAGAGGTGCTGTCTCAGAGTATCATTTAGGCTCATATCTTAATGATCTCTTGAAAAGAGGTGACTTAATCGATCTACGTACTGGTAATAATGATTCTGAAAAAGATTTTTATATCAAAACATCTCATGGAGAATTTATTATTGAATGTAAGAACGTTGAAGTTATTAAGATAACAACAGCAACTAAACTCAGAGAATATTTCAAATTCTTGATTGCATCTAAAAATATATCCGAAAAAGAATTGATTCAATTCAACACACATAAAGTTAAATCATTAAAAGAAATTAAGGATTCTTCTCTCAAAAATTTACTCTATGGGTTACCTCAAAAATTGAGAGAATCTAGTATTCCTCGTTATCAATTTAGTTCTGATTATGCAGGTATAGCTGAAAAAAACTTAACAGAAAATTTTAAAGATTATTTAAAATCCTTTGAAAAGGATCCTATGTCTATAGATTTTAGAAAAACAAGACATAGCAACGAAGTAAAAGATAAAAATATTAAAGAGAATAGATATTATAAAATTGGAGAAATTGATGTCATAGCTGCTTGTTTATTTACTCGAACTTTAAAATGGGAATTTATTTTTTGTGCAACAAAAAACTTATTAAAAAATAATCAATTTCAAGATCGTTACTCTAATAAAATTATTATTCAATCAGATGACTGGACTTCTAATATATTAGATTGTCTTTGACAAATAATAATTATTATAATAATTTCAACTGCATAAAAATATTCAAAGTCACAGAATCGATTGTCATTTCTAATGGAGCATTCTGGATCTCTTTATCCTGGGAAATTGTTCCCTCCTTCAAAGAAGAAAAAACTTTCAATTCAGAGAGTGTTTCTCCTTCTAAAAGATCTTTAAAAGTTATGATAGCTTTTTGAAGATTTGTATCTTCAGTGATGATTTCTAAATGAATACGGTCTTCGACTTTAAAATCAAGATTTTTACGTGTCTTTTGAATCTGACTGATGATTTCTCTCATCCAACCTTCTTCTATAAGCTCTTGAGAAAGATGTCTCGAGAACCTCATCACACACTGATCATGGGACAGTGTGTCTGCATCTTGAGAATTCCATATACACTCTAAGCCTTCACCTAAAGAGATCCATTTATCATCAAACTTCATGCCTTGTTCTTCTAGGATAGATTTCCAACTGGAAGAAACTGCAAGATGTTTCTTAAGGTCTTGAATTCGAGGTCCAAAGATAGGTCCTAATTTTTTAAAGTCCATTTTCAGTTGAGGTTCAGAAAGAGTTTGAGGTTCAACACATTCGATATTCTTAACATTAAGTTCTTGGCAGATTGTATCAAAAAAACTTTTGATAATTTCGTTATCTTTAGAATGAAAACAACCGATTTTAAGTATTGATAAAGGCTGACGTAACTTAAAGCCCATTTTCACTCTCAGAGCTCTTCCTTGTTCTACTATTCTTTGAACAAATTCATTTTCGTAAAGGATCTTTGATTCTTCTAAAGAGGACTCTGCCTCCTTTGTGAAAAGAGTCAGATGAATACTCTCATCTCTACGATCATCTGGAGATAACTTTTGATAGAGATAATCTGTTAAGAAAGGAGCCAGAGGACTAAGGATTTGGATAAACCTTAAGAGGATTTCATGTAACGTTAGAAAAGCTTCTTTGTCTCCATCCCAAAATCTTCTTCGATTTCTTCGAATATACCAATTATTAAGATTCTCTAAGAATGTTTCTGTAGCAAAGACTGAAGGAGCAAGATGATAGATCTCCATGTTCTTATGAAAGTCTAATGAGAATTTTTTAAAGTAACTGAGTATCCAAATATCCATGGGATCTTTTTGGGAGAAAGGATCTGTTTTTTTCTCAAAGATCTCTTCAGAGTTAGGAAAATCAATATCTTCTAAAGAAGCATAGGTTGAAAAGAAACTGTAAGCGTTCCATAAAGGAAGTAAGATCTTACGCGTGGCTTCTTCTACGGATTCCTGAGAATACCGGATCTCTTCTCCTGCAGATGCCGGAGATTTCAAGAAGGCGAGCCTTAAAGAATCTGATCCTAAGGTATCCATAGTCGACATCGGATCTGGATAGTTCTTAAGACTTTTGCTCATCTTCTTTCCATCACTGGCTAAGACAATGCCATTAACCACAATGTTTTTAACTGCAGGCTTATGAAACAACGCAGTACTCAAAACATTCAATGTGTAGAACCAACCCCGAGTTTGATCCAGTCCCTCACAGATAAAATCTCCTGTTGGCATATCTTTAGGATCTTTCCAAAATCCTGGAATACTGGCCGTTGGCATAGAACCTGATTCAAACCAACAATCAAAAACATAAGGTTCTTTAACCCAGGTTTTACCTTGATATTCAATATCTTTTAAATGTTCGGCATGAAGATCAGTGACTTTGGTTTGAGTGATTTTTTCCAGTTCTTCTGCACTCCCTATACAGAGGTATTCTCCATCTTTTGATTTCCATAGAGGAAGAGGCGTTCCCCAAAAACGAGTCCGACCAATATTCCAATCAGGAGCTGATTCAATCATTTTTTTGAATCTTCCTTGCTGCATATGTTCAGGAACCCAATGAATCTCTTCATTGGATTTAAGAAACTCTTCTTTGATTTTTTGGATTCTTAGGAACCATGATGGATTCGCTCTATAGATTAAAGGGGTTTGAGATCTGTAACAGTAAGGATAACTGTGCATAAAAGTCTTATGGTCATGAACTAATCCTTTTTTCTTAAGTTCTTGAATAATGATTTTATCTGCATCCTTAAAAAAGACTCCTTGTAATGAACTTAATTTAGGATGGTTAAATTTACCTTCTTGATCTAAAGGATCCAATAAAGGTAACTTCCTTTGTTTAGCTAATGAAAAATCATCTTCTCCATAGGAAGGTGCCATATGAACAACACCGGTTCCTGTATCTTTAAGAACAAAATCTGTTGCATAAATTGAAAAGACTCCCTCAGGGAAATCTTCCAATTCATAAAGTGGATTGTATTTTAATCCTTCTAAATCTGATCCTAAATACTCATTTAATACAGTGTATTCTTCAAAATAAGCGGAAACTCTTTCTTTTAAGATCAAATATTTCTGCTCCTGACCTTGTATGTCTTTCACTTGTATTTGAAGGTACTGACCATCTTTAAGAACTGCTAAAGCAACGTTACTGGGTAATGACCAGGGAGTTGTTGTCCAAACAAGAATAGAAGTGTCTTTAAGAGATTCTTCTATCATTGAATGATTCTGATTTTTGAGAGGTAACTTTAAGGTAAGAGAAGGATCTTGGACATTTTGGTAATTTAAAGAAGCTTCCATGGCAGAAAGTGTGGAACTTAAAGCACAGGAGTAACTCATAATTTGGAAGTCTTGATAGATCAGATCTTTATCCCAAAGTTTCTTGAAGATCCCCCAGATATTATCCATGTAACTTAAGTCTAGAGTTCGATAAGGTTTATCCATATCTACCCAACGACCTAATCTTTCCATGTAGTTTTTCCAGTCATCCATACAGATGGTGACTTTCTTTCGACAATGGGCATTAAACTTATCAATGCCATAATCCAGAATTTCTTTACGAGATTTGAGATTCAGATCTGTCTGAGCTTGCATCTCTATAGGGACCCCATGACAGTCCCATCCAAACTGCCGATTCACTTTATAGCCTTTTAAAGCAAAGTAACGGCAGCACGTATCTTTTATGGTAGATGCCACTAAGTGCCCGAAATGAGGCAGTCCTGTGGCAAAAGGAGGACCATCATAGAAAACAAAATCCTTGGAACGTTGTAATGATTTCTCAAAAATTTTATGATCGATCCAAAATCCTATAATTTCTTTTTCTAATGATGGAAAGCGAATATCTTTTTGAGGTTCTAAAATTTTCATATGATGTCACACTTAAACATTTTTTTTAACTGCATTCCTTCTCCCGCAGAGAACCTCCAAGTTCTCTTGAAAAACGAAGGTATCATCCCGTGCTTTTATGAAAATTTCAATGATATTCTCGAAATTCCAGAAGGTTTTTCCATAATACCCCGCTCTCAACTTCTTTCTCTCCCTTCTTTTATTTTAGAGTCTCCAGAGATCCTCTCTCGGATCATCGTCTTACAAGATGATGAAACATCCGCTCCTGAGGCTTTGTTCCCTCACTTAAGATATATGATCAACTTCTTTTCTATAGAGTTCTTTTTGCTTCAGATCAGTGTGATTTTAAACAGCCCTAAAACTCAGTCTTTCTCTAATATTTACACAGAAGAACTCACTCAATCCGATGATAAAAATAAAGTCTGGCTTCGAGTCAAACCTCTTCTAGAGAAATACACTGATTCTCCTGCTTTATTAAGTCAGCTCTACCAAGCAATTGATGAACTTCTGATGAATGCTATCTGGGATGCCTCTTCTCAGGATACTCATAAAAATCGTACTCAAAAGATCTCTTTGTCTTCTCCTGTCTCCCTTACGATCAATCAATATCATGATGATTTTCTGGAGATCTCTATTACAGATCACTATGGTTCTTTTCCTGTAGAAGCCTTACCTTCTATTTGGTCTAAACTCTTTAATAAAGATTTTTTGGATGTGAAAGAAACCACTCAAGGAGCAGGAATTGGTCTTCAACTCTTATTAAGAAATTCTTTAGGCTTAATCTATAAAGTTGAACCTGGAAAAAAGACCAAAGCTTCTATTTACTTCTCTTCCCATGTGAAACAAATGAAAATCGCTCTGTGTTGTTTCATATTTAAGGTTAAATAGAGAAATCGTTGAATATAAACAACTATTGATTTTATTCTTACAAAGAACTATCTGTTGTGTTGATTTCAAAGAATAACTGTAAATCCGGAGACTGCATGCTCATTAAGACTCTATTAGCTTTTAGCTATTTAATGCTCATTTCAGAATCTCAATCTTTTGCTGCAGTTGTACCAATTTCTGAATCTCTTCGAAAAGAGAGTATTTCAGAATATCTTTTTCACATAGAAACTTTTGGCGATAGGCTCTTAACAAAAGGCTCATTTAAGAATACTCGGCAATCTCGTTATTCAAAAAATCTCGTTAATCTTAGTGATCAAAAATTTAATATTATCTTTTTAACCCATTTTTTAAATTCTCTTGATGAAATTTTAAATCAACTTTCATATGAACGGGAATTCAGAATTAGATTACAATTAGAAGGCCACCTTCTGAATTCTTTTGAACGATTTAAGAATGGCTTGACTTCATCTCCAGATCTCAAAAAGTCTATCTTAGAAGCTATTATTCATATCAGTGAATATCACGACAGCAGCACGACAGCTTTGAATGCACTTCAAAATCAAACGACTTTATTAAAAGTTTTAACGGCTTATTTAAATGCTTTTATCACAGCAAAACAATATTTTTCTGATGATATTAGACTTCTATCTTCCCTCGCTATTCCAAATGCACGAAGTGTACAAAGCAATTTTATAGGAGTTCAAAAAACACTCAATGATGTCTCTTCTCGCATCAAAGATTTATTCACAGAATTTACTTCAGACAATTTATTTAGAGAATTTCATTTTTGGCTTTTACAATCTGTTGACCTTGAATTGAGAGATTCTGTTATTAATTCTTTCTCTGGTTCTATAAGTGGAATTCATGAAGCTGGTGGGTTACCCACTTCCCTTGATTTCATAAGAGTGGCTGATGATTCGAATCAAAAATTACAAGTGGAAGAGTACCTTCATAATGAAGCTTATCATCAATTGATAGAATCTCTTAAAAACTCCCAACTGATACCATAAAATTCTGACCCAGAGACGATTCTAACTTTTATATTTAAAATTCAATAGATATATCCAAAATTTCAAGGATCATAAAAAACTATTGATTTTATACTTAAAACAAAATATCTATTGTCTTGATTTTAAATCGTTCTAAATCAGGAGAATCTATGTTTACTAAGACTTTGTTAGCTCTCAGCTATTTAACACTCATCCCAGCATCTCAATCATTTGCGGATTATACTATTGCGGCTGTGTCGTCTGATGATGAAGAATTTGAAATATCTCCCAATGAAGACCAAGATCGTGTTGATCCCCTTATTATAACAGCTTTAGTAGGAACATTATTCGCAGTAACTGCGGGTGTTATATATACTTTAAACCAAAAAGGCACCCCAGCAGTTGTTAAATCTGAACCTAATCCTGAGGCACCTACTGCTTCATCAAAAGATGCTCTTTTAGCATCTCTTTCAGAATATCTTCATACAATCGAAACAGGTAGAGGGGATTTATTGAATAATTTCAGGAAGACTAGAGCAACTGACTATCGAAAAAATTCAGCTATTATCAGCGATCAAGAATTTAGTATTGCCTTTGCAACCTATTTTTTTGAATCACTACGAAACATTGTAGGAAATCTTCCAGATAATCATCCATTAACTCTTAATCTTAAGGGTTCTTTTGAATTATTAGAAATGGGTGTAGAAGCTAAAAGTTTTAAACAATACCTCTTAACAGATATTGTTAATATTACTGGATATCATGCAGATAGCACCACACCAGTAAACACATTAGATAATCAAAGAATCTATTTAGAAGTCTTAACGGCTTACTTAGATTCTTTTGTTAAAGCAAGAAAAGATTTTTATGATGATAGTAGACTTATATCCTCCCTTATAAACCCAAATGCACAAAGTGTAGAAAGTAGTTTTACAACACTTCAAAAACAACTTAACCAAGTATCTGAAAGCATTACTCAGTTATTTAGAGATCCTTCAGAAAATGCATTTGAAGGATTTAATCGTTGGCTCTCTCTATATGTTGTTCACACATTAAGTGATGCTATTCATGCCGCTTTCCCTGCTCCCAAAAACGGCTCGGGTGAATTGCTAAACATAATTCAATATATTGAAGATGTTAGGTCAATATCACCAGATTCCATCACATCAGAATACTTATACAATCAAGCTCTTGAAAAATTTATGAAAGCACTTAGAGCAGCCCAATAATCATAAGAAATCCAAAGATCTTAAAAAAATCATTCATCTTTACTTGATCATTTAAATTCCTAGATCATTTCCAAAAGATCTCTTAAGGTCTATGGGAAATCCAATGAAAGGAATCTATGATTTTACAAGATAATCTCAATGCTTTTTATGAAGTCAGTAAAGCTTCACCTGGACCTATCCCGTGGAGCGTGACTCTTAATCCTCTTGATTCTTCTCAAAAGAAATCTTCTGCTGAAAATTTGAAAATCAATCAATCTAAGCTTTTGATTGTCTTTGCTATCCATGGGGATGAAATTGATACATTACCTGGAGTCTTAGAATTTATCTCTGATTTTAAAAAAGGCAAAATCGTATACCCTTCTTCCATTACTTTTATCTTGGGAAATCCTGAAGCTGCTAAAGAAAGCACCCGGTTTATTGAACAGGATATGAACCGTTTATTTGTTTTCCCTGTTCCTCCATCTTCGACAAAAGAGCATCTGAGATCTGAGGCTATTTTCTCTACTTTTAAAGATTACAGCGTTCTTTTAGATCTTCATCAAACAAGAATGAAACTTCCCCATCCTTTCTTCTGTTTTGCATTTCATAAAGCTTCTTATCTATGGGCTAAAGCTTTAGAAGCTGCACCGGTTATGGTTACCAGATCTCCTAAGGAAGCATTTCTTCCTGGAAAGAAATGTGTGGATGAAGCTTTTAGAGATTTAGGGAAACCTTCTATGACATTAGAACTGGGACACATTGGGCAAGATCTGAAAGAAAAAACCTATAAAGTTTTAAAGAATTTTGTAGATGTCTCCCAGAAAGTTTATTTTAAAGAACTTAAAATTGAAGCTGTAGCTCAAAAGCCTTTAGATCTTTTGCAAAGAATTGCTTACTTTAACTTTTCTGATCCTAAAATGACTTTAAAACCTGATCTGACCAATTTTAGAAAGATCTCAAAGGGAGAAGAGCTTGGAAAATCTATCTTAAGTCCTGCTGATGGTTTCATTCTTTTCCCTAAATACCCTAAAAGAAATGATAAAGGAGAAGCCATACCTCCCTATGATCCCTATCTTTTTCAAGTTCTAGGTTCTATTTCATTGGATCAAGCATTGAAGTGGTGATACATATTTTCATATGATTTTTAAAGAACATTTACCTTCCTCGAAGGTTATTTGGCATATGCCGTTGTCTTGGTTAAGTAATTTTACAAAAGCATCTCAAATTATTAAAGATTCTGAATTTTCTATACAGGGAATCTATATAGATATTCAGAAGAAAGATATTGATTTCATAAAAAAAATTCGTCATTTCTTAAGAGAACACTCTAGTTTTATTTCTCTTATCTTAAGACCTCTTGATGATATAAGTTCTGAGGAAGTGTCTCATCTTTCAGACTATACAGTGATCTCTGTTGATTCTTCATCACTTTCAACTTTAGATAATCTCCCTAAGAATTGTCTTTTTCTTTTAAAATCATTTGTTCCTCTCTCTGATCTCGAAACACTTCTTCAAAAAGGCGATGGGTTTATCTTAGATCGTAAAGCCATAGATCTTTCTGATTCTTTCAAAAAATCTTTATCTTTTATTCCTTACTATCAAAAAGAGATCACAGAACTCTGTAAAAAACATCATAAAGTTTGTTTAGTTCAATCAGATATTATGGACTCTATGAGTATTCAAGGAACACCTACCAGAGCTGAAGTCAGTGATGTTTCATTAATGGTCAGTCAAGGTGTAGATGGATTGGTCTTAGATCAAAAAGTTGTTGATGGTCCTTATCTACAAGGTGCTACATCTGTAATCATTGATACTGTTCTCGCTTCTCCTAAACATATTTTTAGAAATATTCCTTTAACAGATGCTTCATCTGTTGCTTTAGCTGCATGTAATATGGCTTCTATTATTAAAATACATGCCATTGTTTGTGATACTTTAGATATGGCGTATCACCTTGCTTCTTTAAATTCTCCTGTTCCTGTATTTGTTCTCACAAAAGATCAAGATACAGCTCAGAAACTCAGCATTCTGAATTCTATTTTTCCTTTTATTTCTCATGACTCTTCTCATCCTTTAAGCATTTCAAAAACCAAAGAACTCTTAAAAGACAGTTATGCTCATTCTTCTGAATTTTCTTTCATTCTTTTAAGTTACGATTCTTCAAAATATTCTCTGTCATTCGAAAAAATCAATTCTTAGATCATGCAAATCCATGCCAAAACATCCATAGATTCTGCAGAATTTAAAGAGAATCAAAAAAGAAATCTGAGTCTTCTTTCCGATCTTTTAAGGTTTAAAGAGATCTCTAAGGAAGAAAGAATCTCTTCTAAAAACCCTTCCAAACTCTCTGTTCGTCAAAGAATCTTAAAGGTCATTGATGATGGTTCTTTTTTTATGGAGTTGGGTCTTTTCGCCGGGGGATTAAAAGAAGCTGGATATCAGCATTACCCAGAAGATACTCCCTCCGGGGGAATCATCACAGGGATTGGAACTGTACATCACAAGCCTTGTATGATCATTGCCCATGATCATGCTGTGAAAGCCGGGGCATACTTTCCGATTACCATTAAAAAACATCTGAGAGCTTTAGAAGTTGCTTTAGAAAACAACCTCACATGTGTCTATCTTTGTGATAGCGCAGGAGCTTTCCTTCCTAAACAACACGAAATCTTTGCAGATAGAGAAGGATTTGGAAGAATCTTCTATTATCAATCTCTCTTAAATCAAAAAGGCATTTCTCAATTTGCTGCAGTTTTTGGACACTGCACAGCGGGGGGAGCCTATATTCCTGCAATGGCAGATCAAACCGTCATTGTGGAAAAAACAGGAGCTATTTTTCTTGCGGGTCCAGCCCTTGTTAAGAGTGCTTTAGGAGAAGTGACTTCCTGGCAAGATCTGGGTGGTTGGGGAACTCACGGATTGAAAAGTGGGTTAGCGGAATACGTCGCTTCTTCTGAAGAAGAAGCTTTAGTTTATATCAGACAACTTGTTTTACTTTCCGATAGTTCTTACCCTTCTGATTCCTCTTTAAATTCAAGAGAACCTCTTTATGATCCTGAGGAGATTTTAGGCTTATGGTCTCCGGATATCTTTAAGAATAAACCTCCTGTTATGGAAGAAATTCTTTTGAGAATTGTAGATAAAAGTGAACTTTGGGCATTTAAACCAAAATTTGGTCCAGAACTCTTCACCGGATTTGGATACATAGAAGGAAGATTATGTGGATTCCTTGCAAATCAGCATGGAACTCTCACAGTAGATTCTACTCAAAAAGCAATTCATTTTATTCAGACCTGTGAACGACAAGGAAATCCTTTAGTGTTTTTTCAAAATATTTCAGGGTTTATGGTGGGATCCCGGATGGAACAAAAAGGTTTAGCAAAGTTAGGAGCTCAAATAATTTATCATATGTCTACAGCTTTGGTTCCTAAACTGACTTTTATCTTAGGAGGATCTTATGGTGCCGGGACTTATGCTATGGCTGGAAGGGCTTTTCAACCTCGGTTTTTATGGTCTTGGCCAACGGGTGAAGTGGGCATTATGGGTTCTCAACATGCTAAAAATGTGATGGGAACTTTAGGTAAATCTTTAGACGAAAAAGCTTTTAAACAGACTTTGTCTCCCTTCTATGCTTCCTCTCATCTATGGGATGATGGTATTATTTCTCCTTTAGAAACAAGAAAATATTTAATACATTCTCTTCAAAGCTGTTACCAAAAGACAACTTTAGCTTCTGCTATCAATAGGACCTAATGAATATTCCAGACGGCACTATTGATTTTAAAAGAGTAGGATCAAGACTTTACATTGAGATTAATCACCCTAGATATAAAAATGCTCTTACCCCTTCTATGGTGAAAAGCTTAAGATCTGTAAAAAAACATATTGATTCAAACACTGATCTTGTGGTGATTCAAAGCAAAGAGAAATTCTTCTGTTCTGGTTACCATCTTCAATGGATGGAAAAAGAAGCAAAATTCCCTTTGTGGAAAAATTTTTTATACGCTTTTTCTTTAGCCAGAGCTTTATACACTCTTGCTCGACTTCCTGTTATGACAATAGCCTATGTTGAGGGTGGAGCATTAGGTGCTGGCCTGGGGATAGCTTCTTGTTGTGATATTATTGTGGGACACCCTGATGCCATTTGGGGCTGCCCTGAAATTAAGAGAGGAATTTTTCCTTTTGTCATTTCTCCTTATCTTAAATATAAAGACCCTTTTTTTATGAATTTTCTCTGTTCTTCTGATTTTTTAAGTACAGATCAGCTTTTTAAAAGAGGCTTTGTAAATTATGTGACTAATGACTTATCAACTTATTTAGAGAAAAATTTTTCCTCAGATCTGTTTTTGAAGTCCTTTCAAAAATTCAAGAAAAGATGGATTCTTTCTACTCATTAT
The DNA here is from genome assembly GCA_947457515.1 of Silvanigrellaceae bacterium. Taxonomy (GTDB): domain Bacteria; phylum Bdellovibrionota_B; class Oligoflexia; order Silvanigrellales; family CANGWC01; genus CANGWC01. The sequence continues at coordinate 2,565 of CANGWC010000018.1, read as the reverse complement.
TTTTTACACAGTGTGATCTTTTCATCCTTATTTCTCGCTTTAAATAGAAAAAAACTTTATGAATCCCAATAGCCATCTTAAACTTCTTATCCAAGAATTTGGTAAGAAATATCTTTGTCCTCATATCTCTTCTTTTGAAAAAGAAGGAACTTTTCCTAAAGAGCTTTTCCTGGAGTTAGGTAAACTTCATCTTTTAGGAATTGGTCTTCCTGAAAAATGGGGAGGGACAGAACTCTCTTGGCAAGAAATCTGTGTCATATTTCAAGAATTCAGTAAGTTTGATCCGGGATTTTGTTTAAGTTATCTCACACACACTCTTTTATTTCTCAAGAATCTGTATACCAATGGGAATGATTATCATGCTGAGAGGTATTTTCCATCATGCCTTGAAGGACATTCCATCGGAGCTATGGCAATGTCTGAACCCCAAGCGGGAAGTGATGCCTTAGGCCTTAAAACGCATGCTATCAAAGAAAAAGATAAGTATATTATTAATGGAAGTAAAATCTTTATCACCAATGGTCCTTTAGCGGATTACTTTCTTGTTTACGCTAGGACAGGATCGGGGAAACACGATATCTCCACTTTCATCGTAGAAAAAAATTATGAAGGTTTCTCCATAGGAAAACCTCTTTTGAAAATGGGGATGAAATCAAGTCCTACTTGTGAACTCTTCTTCCATAATTGTGCTGTTCCTCTTGAAAATCTTGTGGGAGAAGAAAATAAAGCTTTGACAGGGATGATGCAAAATCTTGATGGAGAAAGAGTGGCTTTAGCGGCTATGTCATTAGGAATCTCTCAAGCTTGTTTAGATTATAGTTTTAAATATGTGTGTGAAAGACAACAGTTTTCGATCCCTCTTGTAGCCATTTCCAGTGTCACAGATAAGATTGCAAATATGGCCATTGGGGTAGAAACAAGCCAAAGTCTTTTAAATCATGCTATAGATATGTTGGAACAAGGTGGACGTCAAAACTCTCTTTGCAGTATAGCTAAAACATATATATCTGAGACAGCGACTCAAATTGCTTTAGACAGTATTCAGGTCTTAGGGGGTTATGGTTATCTCTCTGAATATCCTGTAGAAAAACTTATGAGAGATGCAAAACTCTTAGAGATTGGAGGAGGCTCCAGTGACGTTCTCCGTGGCATTATCGTCAAAGAACTTATACGTAATCAAGGTGTTCATTTACCTGACTTTTCTTTGCCTTCATAGAAATAAGTCCTTGATTTAATTGAACCTATCAAATTTTAGATAGGCAAATTTTGAATTGCTGTGTAGGTTTCATCTTGTTAAAATATTAAAAAAGGACATTTCTGTGGAAGATCATGGACGTAATTTAGTGATTCATTCACTTCCTTCGAGTAAGGACAGACTTCCTTTATTTATTGTAGGGGATGTTCATGGCTGTGCCTATGAACTGTATCAACTTTTAAAGATTGCTCGACGTAAAGTCAGTCATTTTCAATTAGTTCTAGTGGGAGATCTCTTTACCAAAGGACCAGATCCTGTAGGAGTCTTACAACTCATTGAAGAAAATAATGCGATTTGTATAAAAGGAAATCATGATTGGGCTCTTATCAGTATCCTTCATCAGGTTTTTAGAAGACAGGTCAGACATCTTTCCGATCATAGTCAACAGACTTTATATCTCATCAGAAATCATCGTCGATCTTTTTATGACTTCCTTAAAAGTCTTCCCCATGCTCTGGTCACAGAAATCCAACCTCTGATCTCCCATAAAGATTGGGAAGAAACATACCCCATGGAAATTGTTCATGCAGGAATTGATTGTTCTGTGGGTTTAGAGAATACAGCAGAACGATTCCTTCTCACAGCACGTTATGTTAAATGGAATGATAAGAAACGTCTTACCACTGTGCCTTCTGCTTATAGACAAGAAGCTCTTTCTGAACTTTATGCTAAAGCTCCTACAGAACGTCCTGGCTCTTTTCGATGGCATGAGCTTCATAAGGGCCCAGAGCTCATTGTTTTTGGACATGATGCTAAACAGGGTCTATTCAGAAAAGTGAATCAACATGGTCGTCCTATTTGCTTAGGATTAGATACAGGTTGTACCTATGGCAGATGCTTAACAGGTTATTTCCCTGAATTTGATGAACCTCTACAAGTTCAATCTCGAAGAACTTACTTTGATATTCGTAGAAATCGAATCATTGTCAGAACTCCACCTTTTCCCATAGCTGTTTAAAAGTTCATTTCCTCTAATCTAGAGAAGCTAAAATCTTAAATTCATTTAAATTGCCTACATCTGAAGTATTTACATTGATCACAACTTCTCCGTTGGATCCAAATTTAACCCCCTGAACCTGAACAATGAATATTATATTCATTCTTAGTTTCCAGATTACATCCCCATTGAATGTCTTGAGGTCGGACTCCTAAAGAAGATTGGATCCGACATTCCGCACCCCAAAAATTCAAAAATAATTTGATTTTTTTGGATTTTTATAAGCAATTAAAACTAAAGATTTTTTTAAATTTTATCTTATTTATCAGAATCTAAAAACTATTCTTTATAAATATTTTATTGAAAAATATTT
>CANGWC010000017.1 GCA_947457515.1 Silvanigrellaceae bacterium | reverse complement strand
TTCTTTGCTTAGTATTTATAAATATTGATATTTTATCATTCTTAATTTTATAAATATTTATTTAAATAGCTGAGTACTGAAAAAACTTTCCTCTTCGTGAATTACAAAATAAATTTTCATAAAAATTTATTTAGATGAGACAGCCCTGGATATTGGATAGGAATAGAAGCAAATACTTTATAATTCTGCTTTTGCATCATTGCTGCAAAATTAAACTGACTGATGATTTTATTCAAAAATAGAGAACTCACTGATTTCTCTAAACTTAGGCCTGCATCCCTTATATGCTGCAATATCAAATCCTCTTGACCATCAACATAAGCATCTCTCATATCCGGAGAATAAATAAATCTCTTAAGTTCTTGATCTGTAATATTTTCCGGAGTGTTCATACCTAAATCAACATATTTTTGGTACCTTTTTGCAAAACTCTCAATCGCATCTTCCTCATCATATAAAGAACTGGATTCGATACTGTAATTTCGAGCGAAATTGAGCATTTCTCCATCTAAAGACATGTTATATAAGGCAATCAGATTTCGATTTGCATGATCATGAAATTCTTGAATAACTTCCTCTGTTATAGAACAATCAGGGTATATGAGGGCCATAAACTCCCTATGGATTCGGCCCACAAGCTGATTTAAGTCTTCTTTTGTGAAGGGAGCTATAAAGTGATCTGATTGTGACAACAGACCTTTCACTCCAGAAGGAAAATGGTCCCAAGGAACTTGGAGAATGGGTATCGTTCCTAAGACATAAATAACAATTGTAGGCGCAGGTATAGGTACTCTACTTTTATAAATCTTGTAGATAAATGGATTTTTAAGGCCTGATGGCTCTGTGAGGCTGGATGCTTTAAGATTTATAAAAAATATAAATATAATAAGAAGTTTAAGCATCTTACTAAACCTTAAAAAATATTTAATTTAAGAAATTATAAAAATTTAGGAGAGTGGTCGGGGTGACAGGATTCGAACCTGCGACCTCTTGCACCCCAAGCAAGTGCGCTAGCCAGGCTGCGCCACACCCCGAAAATGTAAATTTATTCCATTACGCTTTGAGCTAAACTTTCGAAAGCTGCAAAGTCTTCTTTAGCAAGATGGGCAAGCATTTTACGATTCACTTCAATACCTTTGGTATTAAGCTTTGCCATAAATACGCTATATGTTGTTCCTAAAGATCTGACAGCAGCGTTAATTCTTTGAATCCATAATTTTCTGAATTCACGTTTTTTAACACGACGATCTCTATAGGCATAAACAAGACCTTTACGTACAACAGGAAGTGCTGAACGATAGAGTTTACTTCGGGTACCTCTGTAGCCCTTAGCAAGTTTGAGAATTTTTTTGTGGCGCCTTCTAAGCTTAAAACCACGCTTAACACGAGACATATATCACCAATGATGCAGTAAAAAAGCTGCAAAGAAAATTTTTATAACATCTCCTAGCAAAAAAGGAAATAGTCCTTGTGTAAATGGCAAAGAAAAACCCAAAATAATTAACCAAACAGTCCCCAGCCCTAAAATCACTGTATTCCCTAAAGAGAAGAGGAGTATTTTTCCTAAAAAACTTTGAAATATTTGATACTTATAAAGATAAGACATCACAATTGTACTCATCAAAAAGCCTATTAAGTATCCTCCGGACGGTCCCACAAGATTTAGCCAACCTGCTGAATTTTGTGCAAAAAAAGGTAATCCGCTCCCACCCTCTAAAAGATATAAAAAACATGCCCACACAGATCTTTTACCTAGGGATGTGACCATCGCAAAGAGACACAGTGTTTGTCCGGTCAGGGGAATAGGAGACCAGGGAAGCAGAAGAGAGCATTGAGATGCTAACCCTAAAAGACAGCTCCAAATGAAGATTTGAACTCCGCTTAAAATAAAATCCTGAGTTTGAACTCTGTTCCCGGGTAGGGCGATATTTAAAGTTTTCATAAAAAATCCTATCTTCAGAAACACTATGGTGAGAAAATACCTTTTTCTAGAACTCTTCGAAAGGAATACTTCAAAAAAGTTGGAGAAATAAAGTGAGGGATTTTTTTTGTATTCTCCCATTGCTTTTTAAGTTCTCTAAATTTTTCTTCAGGAAGTTCCTTTGAGATCAGATCAATGCAATGTTCACTGGTTTTTTTATATTTTGTTATATGAAAATGATGCTGTGCTAAATAGAAAAGACCCTGAGTATAAGTCTTTTTAGGATACAAAAACTTTATCATCTCTTTTGGCTGTGGGCATTCTTCGATTCCTTGAAGATACACTTTATCTAATTCTGTAAGCATGATTTGTTTTTTCTGAACACTTCCCTGATTCGGATGCATCCTATAACCAGTATAAACTTCTGGAATATGAATATATTTCGCTCCATGATTACCTAATCGAAGCCACATCTCTGTATCCTGACAATAGAGTTTATCTTCTGGAAATCCTCCCAGATCTAAAAGAAGCTGCCGAGGTATTAAGCTAGCACATCCATGAAAAGCCCATCCTGAATAAATGCCATAAGGCAGTATAGGCTGAAACCTCGGAGGAATCTTAACGGTTTTAAGAAGTTTCCCTTCAGGATCAATCATCTGAATATCATGGGCGATGATGGTATGATGTGGATCTTGAATATCCTTGAAAAGCTTTCCCAGTTCTTTTTGTCTTTGAGGCAAATAGAGATCATCATGACTCAACCATGAAAAATAATCTCCTTTCATCTCCCTGAGCCCTACATTGAGCGCTGAAGACACTCCTCCATTTTTTTTATGAATGTATTTTATTTTTGAATATTTTTGGACAATTTGGGGTGTACTATCTGTAGAACCATCATCTACAACCAGGATTTCAAAAGGTTCCTCTGTTTGATTGAGAACACTTTGAATGGTTTCTTCAAGGTAATTCTCTCCATTATAAACGGGGATAACAACAGAGACTTTCAATGGTATCGGTATCCTAAAATAATTTTAGTAACAGTATGACTCACATGTGGCATAACATATTCCGGAGGAACAGAATCTGAAGGAAGATCTCTTGCTATGGCCACTCTTGAAACGATGTCTTCAGCTCCGGATAGGATATTACTACCGCAGTCAATGGTTTCTGGCCTCTCAGTCACATCTCTTAAAGTGACATTAGGAACTTTAAAAATACAGCATTCTTCTTGAACAGTGCCACTATCGGTCAGCACACAAAAAGCATGTTTCTCTAAATGGATAAAATCAAATAATCCCCAAGGCTGATGCAGTTCAATGCCTTCAGGTATCTTTTTGTTTTCTAATTTTTGACGAGTTCGGGGATGTAAACTGACCAAAACAGGGTATCCCCATTTAGTGTAAAGTTGAGATAACTCCCTTAAAAACTTTTCTAGTCTTTCAGGTTTATCTACGTTTTCTTCTCTGTGGAGAGTCACAAGAAAATATTCCTGTTTTTTCTTTTTCAAAAGATTAAGAATTTGAGACTCTTCAATTCTTTTTTCATGCTGTTGAAGTATTTCATAAATAGGATTGCCTGTGACATAAATTTTATGACTTGCTATCCCCTCTTGAAGAAGATTGCGACGACTTCCTTCTGTATAAGGAAGCAAGATATCTGAAGAGTGATCAATGATACGACGATTCACTTCCTCTGGAACTCTATCATCATAGCAACGATTACCTGCTTCCATATGATAAACTTTAATGCCTTGTCTTTTAGCGACATAAGCTGTGAGGCCAGAATTGGTATCTCCCAAAATAAGAATTCTATCGGGTTTAAATGAATGAAGGATTTTTTCTGTTCTTTCAAACATGGCTCCCACATGTTCAATAGCAGAAAGACCATGTCTTCCTAAATATTCATCTGGGTGTCTTAAATTCAGTTCATCATAGAAAATATCTTTCAGTTCAGGACTTTCATTTTGACCTGTGTGAAAGACTTTATGATCGGAGTATTTGTCTAAAAGAGGGATGATAAGACTGAGTCTGATAATTTCTGGACGTGTTCCTAGAATAGTGAGTATTTTCAACGTAAGAGCTCCCCAGAGACTCCCTGATTTTGTTCTATAAGAAGATTTTGCTCATGCAAAAGCTTATAAACGTGTTCCCGGGAGAGTGTATTTTGAGAAGAACTGTATTCATCTTGTAAGGCTGCTGGACCTTTATGTTGTTTCATGAGTTCCGGGAGCATAGAAGCAATGCTATAATAATCCCCTTTCTCTCGTGTTCTCCAAGCTTCTTCATAAGAGATCATGATCTCATGAACTTTTTCACCGGGACGAATGCCTATGACTGTCACAGGAATATCTCTATTCCCAATCAACACATGGGCCACGTCTATCATCTTTGCAGCCGGTACCTTAGGAATGTATGTCTCTCCGGGAAGAGCATCTTCTAAGGCCTGAAAAACGATATCCACAGCTTTTTCTAGGGGGAGGAGGAATCGAGTCATGTCTTCTGTGGTTAAAGTGACTGGACCTCCTTTATGAATTTGTTGGTGAAAGTAAGGAATCACTGAGCCTCTTGAAGCCAATACATTCCCGTAACGAACACAAATAAATCTTGTTTGTGGGTAATAGATATTCGCAGCTATAAAGATTCTTTCCTGCAAAGCTTTTGTCATTCCCATCACATTAATGGGCTTACACGCTTTATCTGTGGAAACTCCTACCACTGTTTCAATGGGAAGTTTCCCATCAATAATGGCTTGGACTACATTTTGTGCCCCTAAGACATTGGTTTGCTCTGCTTCAAAAGGAAAATATTCACATGATGGAACTTGTTTTAATGCTGCAGCATTAATGACAATATCGACACCTTGAAGTGCTGTTTTAACTTGATTCAGATTTCTCACATCTCCAATAAAAAATCTGACTCTTTGTTCAAAATCTTTATAAATGATCTGTTCGTTAGCTTGGCTTTTTTCTTGAAGTTCTGTTCTAAAATAAAACTGTTTAGCTTCATCCCTAGAAAAAATAATTATTTTTGCACATTCTGTTTTTAAAAGTCTGTGAACCAGTGTTTTTCCTAATGATCCTGTACCACCTGTGATGAGAACCACTTTATCCTTGAATTGCACCATAGTATTCCTCTTTACTGTTACTGTAGTCATTATACATATCTTGGATGAGTTTTTCCCAAGAAGGACTCTGATATCCTGTTTTATGGAAAAATTTTGAAGCATCTAATGACCGATCTATCACAAGAGAATCATTCTTTTCTAAATAAAAATTTAACTGATAGATTTTATTAATAAGGGACAAAAGATCGTATTTAGAAATTCTGGGAGAAGCCACATGATATAACCCTGATATTTCCTGAGAGAAAACATGTTTCTTTAAAATTCGTGCAATTTCTACAGTGGGAAATCCTGAAAAATAAGCTTCTGTATATCCTTTAACTGGTGTATTCTTTAATTGTTTCAAAAACCAATCTACAAGAGATGCATGTCTTTCTAATTCATGCCCAATAATAGATGTTCTTAGAGTCACAACATGAGACATATCTAAGATTTCTCCTAAAGCTTTAGACTTCCCATAAATGTCTGTAGCATCAGGATCCTCAGACTCTAGATACATACCTTTATCTCCTTTAAAGACACAATCTGTACTGACAAGAATGAGACGGCTTTGAGCCTCTGCACAAACTTTAGCGAGTTCATGAGGTAACAGACTATTGATCTTAATATAGTCTAAGTGTGTTGTTTTAACTTGTTTGATAACTCCAATACAATTGATGACATAATCATATTTTTCTTTTAAAATTAAAGGATAAATATCATTGATTTCCTGAATATAATGAATCTGATTTTTATATTTTTGAAAAGCTGTATGTTCTTTTCTCATCACCGCAAAAACATCTAAATGATCTTTTTGAAATGATCGGAATAAAGTGTGTCCTAACATTCCCGTTGAACCTAAAATCAGAATTCTCATTTCTTATCCTCTTTCATAAGATCCTGATAAAGACTTGGCACAAGAGATTTAAAGATCTTTCTATCCATTTTTTCTTTGAGGATCTGAGAATTGATCAGTGCAGCTTTCTCAACTAAATCATCATTAAGCCAAGCTTTTTCTAAGCGATCTGCGCACAGATCAAGATCATTCCAAGGAACAATAAAACCACTGACTCCATCTTCAATGAGTTCTGACACACATGATGTGCAGGATTGAATCGGGAATGTCCCCAAAGCCATAGACTCAGTAAATGTATTAGGAATACCATCACTCATCCCTAAAGCTAAGGCTACTCTAGCTTCTGCATGTATCTTTAAAAGATCTTCCCAAGGAATATGCGAAGGAAGAACTTCTATATTTAAATTCTCTTCATAAGCTAATAATTCAGCAGCTAAAGCCACATCTTGAGAAGCAACATAAACTGTAATCATAGCATCTTTCAGAAGAGCAGCTTTCTTTCTAATCACTTCCAATGCAAAAAGAGCTCTTCCACTAAAGTGTTGATAACCCTTAACAAGTAGTCTCTTTCTTTGAAGGACTGGCACCTGAGAAATCTTTTCAAAGAACTCGATATCCAGTCCACCTGTACAGGGTGTCACAGGCCAGAGTTCCCCTTGAAAACCCATATCCTGACCTAACTTAAGATCCCTTTGGCATTCTCCATGGAAAATATCCAATTGAGTTAAAATCTCTTTTAAAATCTTTTCATGTTTTTTGATTTTACGAAATAAATAAAGATCACTTCCCCAACAAGATGCTATCCATTTCCAAGAAGGTTTTTCTTTAAGGTATTTCTTTTTCATATCATGAACTAAGTAGGCATGATGTTGAAATTCCATAGAATGAACCACATGAGGTTTTATGATCCTTATAAAAAGATGGAGTGCATAAACTAATATTTGTGGTTGATATGTTTGAACATAACGATTAAGAAGCCAAGCTAACTTCTGAGAAAAAACAGGAATGCCCCTCATTTTGAGTGATCTTCCCTTGAGTTTTTGTCTGCCGTAAAATAATGAGAAACATTTTACATGACTGATGTCTTGATGAATGTTTCCATAATAATTTTCTGAATGAGAAAATAAACTGATTTCAAAATCTGGATGATCTTTAAGAAGAGTGATCCAGCGGGCTGTATGAATGCTATCTCCAAAAGCAACAAACAGGATCCGTTTTTTCATTTATGTTCCGAGGCGTAAAATATGATCACAGTATTTCAAAGTTGATGCTTTATGAGACACACTGATAATTGTGCATTGTCCCTTTAACTGATTCAACCTTTCTACGATTAAAGTTTCTGCTTCCTCATCAAGATTAGCGGTAAATTCATCTAAAATCAGAATTTGGGGATTAATAGCTAATGCTCTTGCAAGACAAAGTCTTTGTTTTTGCCCTGCGGATAAACCCTCACCCATCTCATCTAATTCATGCTGAAGACCTTTAGAAAGTTTAGTGATCACATCCGCTAAATAGGCTTTATCTAAAGCAGCTTCTAGATCCTTAGGAGGGATAATATAGGGTCCGTATTTAAGATTCTCTTCTAAAGTACCTTGAACAAGATAGGGTTCCACTCCGACATACCCAATACGTACTCCTTCTTTTTTGACATAGGTTTTAGGATCTTGCTGATTAATGGTTAAGGTTCCTGAGGTGGGAGAGCCTACTCCTAAAAGAAGATAAAGAAGCGTTGTTTTACCTGAACCACTCGGACCCATGATCCCCATATGAGATCCGGGTTTTACCTGAAAAGATATGTTTTCAAAAAGAGGTTCTTCCCCAAAGGAGTACCCTAAATTTTCAGCTTTAATGGAAGGAGGCTTCTCTTCAGAAAGAAGGGGAGTTAAAACAATGGGATCATATTTTTGATCAAGTGCTGCTTTAATATCTTGATCGCTAAAAGTGAAGAAATAATTTGCGGCATCTTTAAAATGCACGGAATACAAAGATGCATGTCCAACAAATTGAACAAAATTGGAAAGGGCTTGAACAAATCGAATAAACATATAAAGAAACGGCAGAAGAAGATTTCCTGGAGTTTCAAAGATTTGAAGACTCATGCTTAAAATAAAAATAATCAGAAGGATCCCTGTAAAAGGAATCGCTACGGTATAAAGATGATTCCAACTTGCTGAAGTGAGCATGAGATGCGAGGCTTTATGGACATGGTGACTCATTCTTTGGAATTCCATAGCCTGCATTTTTAAAACACGAACTAAAAGGCTATTTTTAACAATTCTTTGAATTCCATAAGTGAGTCCTTTTTGCTGATCGGGCATTGATTTTAAATAAAACCTGACTTTTCTTGAAACAAAGACTCCTACAAGACCTAAAATTCCTAAGCCACCTATGCTCACAAATGTTTCTTTGGGAGCTAAATACATCAAAGCACAAAATAATAAGAATGCTTGAAGAGAAAAAGAAATCATCTGACTGACAAACTGACAGAATTGAGAGGCATAAGGTGTCATGGTAAACATCAAATGTTGATACTCTGAAACGTTACTTAAGGAAGGAGAAGATCTTAAAAGAAGATCGTAAGAAATCAAACGACTCAGTCTCATTCTCATGCCTTCTTGGGAACACATAGCTCCCTGTAAAACACAGTACTGAGCTGCTGATCGAATGATCCCAATCATCACTAAAACAACAGAAATCACCAAAACAGTGGGACTTAAAGAAGAGAGTGGGCCTATGAGGGGGAATCCATCAGGAAGAAGTCCAATGGATTTTAGAAAAAGGCCTAATAAAGAGGATAAGGTAAACTCAATACAAGCTATAATAATAGAACCTAGCGTACTCAGTAATAACCATTTAACCGTATATTTTCCAAGAAACTTCAAGAATTGAGAAATTTTTATCATGAAGTCTTTTCTCTCCATCGTAAGCTCAGATCACGAAGCTGAGTTTCATCTACGGGTGAGGGACATTCAGAGAGTAAACAGGTTCCACTTCCTGTTTTAGGAAACGCCATCACATCTCTAATAGAAGTTTCATCACAAATAATAGCGACAACTCTATCTAATCCAAAAGCTATACCTAAGTGGGGAGGCACTCCGTATCGTAACGCTTCCAGGAAAAATCCAAATTTCTTATCTTGATCTTCTGGAGAAAGATCAAGATATTCAAACATTTTCTTAAGAACTTCTCTTTGATGGATCCTTTGGCTGCCTCCCGCAATTTCCCATCCATTACAAACAAGATCGTATGCTTCCGCTTTAAAAGGGCTTTTGCCTTCTTCAAATGCTTTTTTAACATCAATAATATCTGTCTCTAGAAATGATTTCATAGAATCTTTATTAGGAGTTGTGAAAGGGTGGTGCATAGCAAAAATACTTTTTTCTTTTTGATCCCATTCTAGTAGAGGCCACTCTTTCACCCAACAAAAGGCTATTTTTCTTTTAGGAGTCAGGTTTTGTTCTTCTATGATCTTAAGTCTGAGTTGCCCTAAGATTTCACAAGCTTGCCATCCTTTTTTAAGAGCACAGAAAATCATGACAGAGCCCACTTTCATACTTGAGTCTTCTGACATTTCACCGATAAGAGGTGCAGATTCTTTACAAATTTCAAGAAGAGCTGCTTTCTCTTGGTCTGAGAAAAATTTAGCCGCTGGTCCTTGCCATCCCTCTTCCTGAATTTTAATCCATGCAAGTCCTGGAATCCCATGATTTAAAGCAAACTGAGGTAACGTATCCAAAAAACTTCTCGTTAAAGATACGGGAACAGGAAGACACATAATCCGTCCTCCCTGATCAACAATATTTTTAAAAGCTTTAAATCCCGTCTCTGCAAAAATAGAAGTGACATTTCTTAAAGGCATATCCCATCTATAGTCTGGTTTATCAGAACCAAATGAATTTAAAGCATCTTCGTAAGAAATCGTAGGAAAAGATTCCGGAAGAGTCGATTCTAAAAAGCCTGATTCCACAGCCTGACCTTGGAAAGAGTACTGTTTTTTAAGAGTTTGATAGGTCTTTTGAAGTTCCTTTAAAACTTTTAAGAAGTTCTTCTCAATCATCGTACAAAAAGCTTTAGGGCTAATAAAACTGGCTTCAATATCAATATGAGAAAACTCAGGTTGTCTATCGGATCTTGCGTCTTCATCCCGAAAGCATCGTGCGATTTGGATATACCTAGGAAATCCTCCTATCATCAAAAGTTCTTTCATCAATTGAGGACTCTGAACGAGCGCATAGCAAGTTCGAGGATGCAATCGGCTGGGAACTAAAAAATCTCTGGCTCCTTCTGGAGTGCTTTTAAAAAGATATGGCGTTTCTATTTCCGTGAATCCATCAGCATAAAAGGTTTCTCTAAACAACCTGATAAATTGAAATCTTAATTGAAGATTTTTTTGAAATCGAGGAAGACGAAATGCAAGATATCTATATTTTAAAAGCAGATTCTCTGTAATATCTTTTTTATCATCTAAAGAGAAAGGTAAGGGCTCTGCCAGTGAATAAATCTGTATATTCTGAGCAACAAGTTCAATATCTCCTAAAAAGATCTGATTGTTCTCTGTCCCTTCTGGACGTATTCTTAAGTATCCGCTGACTTCTACAGTGCTTTCGCATCTCAAAGTTTTAAAAGCTTCCAAAACTTCTTCAGAAGAAAGATCCGGAGCCGCTACCACTTGGCATTGTCCTGTAGCATCTCTGATATCTAAGAAAATGAGATCTCCATGATTTCGGATTCCTTCGATAAATCCTCTAATGGTAACAGTTTGATCTTTTGAAACCTTATCTAAGGCATGAATTAAATGACTATCTTGTTGGAACATAAGCTTCCATCTGGTCTATGTAACGACCGTAAAATTGTTGTGCGGATAAAAAGATTTGTTGAGCTTGTTTCTCAAAATCAATTCCAATTTCTTGAAGTGATTTTAGAGGAGAGAGTGTATTTCCCAAAGAGAAAAGCTTCAAAGCTCTTTCTGGAGATTTGTCTTTCTGCATCAAAGCATAAAGATGATGAGCTAAACAGTAACTTGTCACATACTGATAAACATAAAATGGGTGATAGAAGTGAGGAATAATCATCCAAGTCGCAGAAAGAAGTGTTTTAGTTTCATCATTCAATTCTAAAGCAGATCCATAATATTTTTCATGCAGATCTAAAAATGTATGATTAAGATAATCTGGAGTTAGACCTTCTCCGACTCTTAAAGAAGCGTTGTATTCAAAATCTGCAAAAAGCGTTTGTCTAAAGACTGTGCTTTCAAAATTAAGAATCGTTTGTGAAACCACTTGAATATATTCATCACTTCCTGGTTTAAGTGTTTTGAGTAAATGCTCAGTGAGAAGAATTTCATTGAGAATACTTGCTATCTCAGCGACAAATATTGAATAACCCTGATAAAGATACGACTGAGTTGTATTCACCCGGTAAGAATGCATAGAGTGCCCAGCCTCATGGGCTAATGTAAATAACGAAGTGAGATCATCTTTCCAACTAAGTAATAAGTAGGGAGAAGAATCATAACACCCCCAAGAGAACGCTCCCGATCTCTTTCCTTCTTGACATACTGCATGACACCAGCCCTCTTGAGTCATCCCTTGATGAAGTGTTTTTTGGTAATCAGCTCCAAAGATAGCAACAGAATCATGAATCCATTGAATACCTTGTTCAAAAGTAAAACCCATAGAACCCTTAGAAGAGAAATGAGGAACCACTCTATCCCATATTTGAAGTTTATCTTGACCTAAACATCGCGCTTTCTGATGTGCACTTTTCTGAAGAAGATCTTTAGAGAGAAGAACATTTTCTAAAACAGTATCATAAAGACTTTCCGGGATATCTTCATTCCATAATGTGGATTGTCTTAAACTTTCAAATCCTCGGATACGTGCGATTTGATGAGCACCCAAAAGAGAAGAAGAGTAATTACTGGCTACAGTATGCTTCCAAGGAATCGTTGTTTTAAAATATTCTAGAAAAGCATTTTTTCGAAGTTCTTTATCTGGAGATTGTAAATAACTAGAATAGGAACTGTGACTTAATGGATGAAGATTTCCTTCACTATCAGCAACATCTTTGAATTTAAGATCTGCGTTTTCCCATTGACTGTGGATTTGACCAAAGGAGTGCATCACTGGCGAGATTTGAGAAAGAATTTTTTCTTCTTTATCTGAAAGAATATGGTTTCTTTGTCTTAAAATATCATTGATAAAAGCTTTATATTTTTGATTTTCTTGTAACCATTGCTTCCAATCACTGTCTGAAGTTTTTAGGATTTCTGGTAACAGAAAAGAAAAAAGAGATCGCAATTCACCATGCTTAAAATCAATGATCCCTACAGCTTCTAAAGATCTTGAATCTCCAGTATTTTCACAATATTTAAGATGAGCAAACATATAAAGTTTATCCATGTCTCTATAAAGAGATTCCTGATATTTTAAGCATTCATCCAACTTTGTAGGAAATTGACCTTGATACTTTTGGAGATTTGCTTCTATTGTTTTCACTTCAGGAAAAGCTTTAAGAGCTTTATGCCAAACATCCCAATCGGAAAAAAGTGGTGACAGATCCCACCTCGGGGTTTTTAAATTTAGATTTTGAGTCATGATTTTCCTTTTAACTTTTTATTAAATTTAATATCGTGTGAATGCTTTCTACAGGGGTCCAAGGCTTTAAACCATGTCCACAGTTGAAAATATATCCTGCATCATGATTTTTCACATTCTCTAAAATATCTTTAACTTTTTTTTCTAAAATAGGTTTAGGAGCTTGTAGAGCCATGGGATCTAAGTTTCCTTGAATGCATTTTTGAGGAAACTTTTGTTTGACCTCGTCAAGAGAAACTCGCCAATCTACAGATAATGCCTCGAACCCGAGATCCTGAGAAGGTAGCATGCCTTGACCATAATAAAGGATCCCCGGAAGATCGACTTCTTTAAAGATTTTTCTTAGATAAGGATAAGAGAACTCTTTTCGTTCTTCATAAGTTAAAGAACCAGCCCAACTTTCAAAGATTTGGAAAGCCACAGCTCCAGAGTCTTTTTGTTTCTTTAAATACTGAATTGTAATATCAGTCATAAATTCAAGAAGCTCATGAACTTTCTGAGAATGCTGATAAATCATTTTTTTCACAAAGTGAAATTCATCTGGATTTTTGCCTTCAATCATATAGGAAGCTACCGTCCATGGAGCACCTGCAAATCCCAATAACACTTTATCCTTGGTTAAAGCGTGAGACACCTTTGATGCTGCATCAAAGACATATTGTAAGTTTTGAATGACTTGATGGATATCTATAGAAGATAAGTTCATTTTATCTGTCCAAGGATTTTGAAATTTAGGACCTTCATCAAAATAAAGACCTAATCCCATTGCATCGGGGATCAAAAGAATATCTGCAAACAAAATGGCCCCATCTATTTGAGGGAATCTCTGTAGAGGCTGTAACGTAACATCACAGGCTAAAGCTGGAGTTTTAAACATCTGTAAAATGTTATAATCTTTGCGTATTTCTCGATATTCAGGAAGAAACCTTCCTGCTTGGCGCATAAACCAACAAGGGATTTGATCTTGTTTCTGATGAGATAAAGCTTTTAAAATACCATTCATAAAAGATCTGTTTTCCCATGTAAATTGAGATATTCAATGACTTTTTTCACATCTTGTACTGCTTTCATATCTGCCACAAGAAGAGCATCTGAGGTTGCTATGATGGCTAAATCTTTGATTCCTAATGTTGCGATAAATGGTCCTGTGGAATGAATCAGACATCCTGAAGTGTTTTCAATATAGGTCTCCCCTCTTACAGCATTCTCTTGCAGCGTTGATGAAAATCCTTCCCAAACTGCTGACCAATTCCCCATATCATTCCAATCAAAATGAGCTTCAATACAAACAAGATTTCTCGCTTTCTCTACAAATGTGATATCGATAGGAAGCGCTGGTGCAAGTGAATAATTTTTTTTAAAATCACTTTCTGTACTTTTTTCTAAAAGTTCTATTGTTTCCGGTTGAAATTCAGAGAATGCCTCCCAAAAACTTTGAACTTTCCAAACAAACATACCTGCATTCCAAAGATATTTTCCTGTTTTAAGAAACTGTTCTGCTGCAGCTTGATGTGGCTTCTCCCTAAAACTTCTTACCGTATAACCGATACGTGTATCCCCTTGGAATAAGGGTTCGTAACATTCAATATAACCAAATCCTGTAGCTGGAAATGTAGGGGTGATACCAATGACTGCATAAAAATCTTTTTTAGCAAATGAAATGGCTTCTTCTAAAGTTTTCTCAAATGATCTGACATTTTCTATAAAATGATCCGAAGGTAAAATCACCATAATAGCATCAGGATCATGTTTTTTAAGTTCATACGCCGCTAAAGCCACAGCAAGAGATGTGTTACGAGGAGCTGGTTCTAAGATCACTCTTCCTATATCTTCACCCACTTGTTCTTTTACAAGATCAGCTTGATCTTCTACAGTGACTAGCCATCTTCTTTCTTTAGGAATAAAAGATTTCACTCTTTCCACTGTATTTTGAAGTAACGATAAAGAATCAGATCCTAATGATAAGAATTGCTTTGGCTTTTTTTTTCTTGAAAGTGGCCAAAGTCTTGTACCTGATCCTCCACAGAGAATGACAGCGTAAACGTTCATTTAAATTCCTAAGTTATTGAAGACAAACAGTTTTTAAGAGCTTGGCAGAATTTAAGTAAAATATCCATAGGTGGAATCGTAACACGAATATATGATTTTTGCCCTTCCCAATGACAGCTTTTTACAGCAAATCCTTCTTTAAGAAGTAACTCTTTCCAAAGATCTGATCGATTATGTTGAGTTTCCATAAGAAGGAAGTGCGTATCTGTATGATAAGGTTTGAGAGGAATATTTTGAGATCGAATAAATTCTAAAAGAGTTTCTTTAGATGCTTTTAAAGTAGATTGAATAAGTTGATTATGACTATCATCTTTGAGAGCTATGATAGCAGCTTTCTGGATAGGCAACGGCAGTCCAAAAGGTTGCCTATAGGGTCTGAGTTGATTCACCAGATCCGGGTGAGCTAAACCTACTCCTATTCTCAGACCAGCTAATGCATAGAATTTAGAAAAAGATCTGATCAAACAAAGATTTCTATATTTTAAAACAAGAGGGACTAAAGAATCTGTAGGAGTAAAGTCTTCATAAACCTCATCTACAATAATGTATGTGTTGGGATATTCTTCTAAAAGTTTTTCTAAGTAGTCTCGAGGAACTCTTTGTCCAGTAGGATTATTAGGAGAACATATGATGATAAAGTTAGCTTTTTCTTGAGATATCGGTGGAAAAGTTGGGTATAAAAACTCTTTACCATTATTGATAAAAGGAAGAGCTTGAAGAGTGCCTTTCCTCATCTCAATCAAATGTTTGTAGTAATCCCAAGTCGGAGTAAAATAGTATCCAGAAGTTGGTAATATATTACCCATACGACGTAGTATAGAAACTCCTCCATTACCTGTAAAAATAGATTCCGGGGGAAGATTCCAATACTGAGCGACCTCATTTTTAAGGTAAGCATCATCATTAGGCGGATAATGAAATACATCTTCTCTTCTCCAAAGATTCAATTCATTCATCACTTTTGGACTGGGACCAAAAAGATTTTCATTCAAATGCAAATGTATCTTATCTTGGTAAAAATCTATGGAATAATTATGTTTCATAATGCTTTATCTTTAAACGTCATCGTTCCCATGCATAGCATAAAACCCAAATATTTACAGGATTATTCTATTCATATTCAAGAAATATCTGGAGATGGAGATCTTAAGTTTAAAGTTCAAACATCAAATCCTGATGCCATTATGAGTTACTCTCAAAGCCTTCGAGATCAAAATCTTGAAAGAAAATTGAATCTTGATTCGTTTTCAGCTTTATATGGAAACCCTCTGGTTTTTTTCAGCACTTCACCTCAAAAGATCTCTTCTTGGGATGATGTTTTCGATATTAAAAAATACCCTGATCATCAAGGTAAGATTTTTTTTACCCGGGTTATGTCTTCTGATCTGCTTTCTTTTATGGAGAAACCTACCCAAATTTTCCTCCAGCGTCCTCCTTATAAACTCATCCAAGGACTTGTGGAAAAAAAGATCAAAGCTGGTGCTATAGATTATGCTCAATGTCTTTCTCTTCAGAAAAACTATGGTGTTTATTGTTATAGACTTCCTAAAACTTGTTATCATCCTTGGGGAATAACTGTTTCCCCCTTTGTGAATTCTATAGAGATTAATCAATTTATTCAGATATTTTTAAAAAATTCTCAAATACAAAATTTAGGACTTGTCCCACTGAAAAAGTTTGAAAAGTCTACTCGAGTTTGTAACTACACTCTTGAAAATCTTTTAAATTCCCCAGGTTAGACCTAGAGATAATTCTGTATTCTTAGTCTTAAGGGTATTAGGTGAAATACGGTATTGAGCTTTTAACTGAACAAATCGAGTTAATACAGCTCCCAACCCCACTCCAGCGTTCCATGTCATGGGTTGTCTTTGGCATCCATAATCTTGGAAAGTATCTTCATCGCAAGTGGTTTGCCAAAGTGCTCCACCAAAAAGAGTGGGTCTTACAAATCCAATAATAAAACCAACACTTCCATTAGCGTATGTTTGTAATGATGAATTCATCTGTTCAATCTTACCCAGGGGAAGAGTGTATCCTAAGCTTTCTACATTTTTACGATATTCATCAGAATAAGTTGTCTTATCCTGGTTATAACTGTGTCCTAAATCAATTTGAAAGAATCGAGTTAAAGGAATTCCTATCTCTAATCCTAGAAGAGTTTTCTCATGTTTTTCTAATCTGTAATAATGATTACCTAACATGCCATTCAAGGTCATACTGAGATATTCGTATTGAGCCTTAACATCTGAAAACATAACAAGAGTTACAATATAAATACTGATTAAAAATGATTTCATTGACGAGTCCCTCTTAAGCTTTGATTAAGAACTCTTTGGACTTCTGTTGTGATATCAGGAGTGGGTACCCAAGTGATTTGATTAGGACCAAGTTCTTGAAGCTGCTCTACCTGATTTTTGATAATAACTTCTGTAAACGAAATTCGATGAAAAAGTCTAAAAGACATACGATTCCTAAACATCTTTCCTCGGACTGAAAATTTATCCCAGTCTGTGACTATACTTAAATTTTTCTTATCTACCTGCTGAACAATATATTGTTGAGAAAGGGTCTTAAGAATATCATCAAAAACTTCTCCCGAATGAGAAGCGATTCTCCAAGTCTGAGCATCTACCTTCTGAACTTTTGGATTGACTAAAGGAGATCTGGGCATGGCTGAAGAAATAGAATTTATAGGTAAAATCTGACAAAATTGTAGTAACGTAAAAAGGATAAACTTAAAGATCATAATTTATTTTTACATAGATAAAAATTTACTGGTTTTTAACCTTTGCCTACATCAAACTTTTGACAAAAATGAATAGGAAGAAACTTATGTTAATCATTGAATTTATAACTGGATTTATTGGATTTATTTTGTCTTTGTATGCTTGGTACCTGCATACAGATCATACTTTAAATGGAGTCACTTCTAGTCTCTGCCAAATTAGCGAAATTTTTCAATGCTCCCAAACTCTTTATGGTCCCTTCAGTTCTTTTTTGGGAATTCCATGGGGTTTATTTGGAGTTCTTTACTTTGGATTTGTTATAAGTATTGTTGTTATTTCATATAAAAAACCTGGTTTATCTTTTGATATCTATCACAAGATAACAAGTACGATCGGTTTAATCACTGTGTTAGGTTTAGGTTACTTATCCTATATCCTTCTTAAAACTATATGCCTTGTCTGCTTATCAACACACATCACAGTCTTGGTCTATTGTATTCTCTCTTGGACCCGCAAAACTCCAGAGAATCCCATTGCACCTCTTATGTTAATTATTCTCATGGGGATAGGAGTTGCTCTTCCTCTTTTCACTGTACATACAGGATTGCTTTTCTATGAAAGACTTTATAGTACGCCTAAAATCATAGACACCAGCAAGTATTTTCAAGGCACTCTCAGAGAACCTATGCTCAGTTATCATCTTTCTAAAGATGATACTTGGGGAGATCCTAAATCTTCTAACATCATTCAAGTTTTCTCTGATTTTCAATGTCCATTTTGCAGAGAAGCTTTTTTAAGTCTTCAACAATTTGGAAACTCTAGAAATTGGAAAGATGTACTCTTAGTCTACAGGCATTTCCCTTTAAGTTCTCAATGTAATCCAGATATGACCTCCAATGCTCATCCCTTAGCTTGTTTCCTTGCAAAGTCTGCTCATTGCGCTCACGATTTTAAAAAAACCCATGAATTCTATGATTTTGCTTATACAAATCAGATCACACTTTCTGAAGAGAGTGTTTTAGAATTCTTCAAGAGCTTATCCCTTCAAGATCGTTTCCTCAGTTGTATGAAAAATCCTTATTCTTTTGATGCAGATCTGTCTTTAGGTAAACAAATGGGTCTTACAGGAACACCTCTTATCTTTATTCGTGGTAAACAGTATATTGGCCCATTATCAGAGGATATTTTAAACAAAGTACTTTTCCCATGAATCTTTTTTTTATTGCAGATCCTCAAAAAGATCTTAACCTCAAAACAGACACGACCTTTGCCTTAGCTAAGGAAGGCCTAACCCAAGGACATCAATCTTATTGGGTTCATTCTTCCAGTATAATCTCCATAGATGGCAAGCCCTTCTTCCCTGAGTGCCAATCTCTATCAGATCAAAAAATTATATCTTTAACACCTACCTCAAAAGATCTTATCTTTATTAGAAAGAACCCTCCCTTTGATCAATCTTATTTAGACTTATGCTGGTTACTGAATCAAAATCATCTGAAAACTCTAAACTCTGCAGAAACTCTAACCTGGGCTCATGAAAAAATTCTTCATTTTAAAGCTTATCATGAAGGCATTATTCAAGAATCTCATATGATACCCACAGCTATATTGAAAACTCTTGATCAAGCTAAAAGCTATTTAAATCATCATAAATGTGAATTTGGTTATGTGGTAAAACCTTGGCTAGGTTTTGGAGGAAAGGGAGTGTGTTTCTATCCAGATCAAGACTCCTTACTTCAGAACTGGAGTTCAGATCATGAGTATCAAATCATTCAACCTTATCTCCCGGAGATTCAAACTCATGGAGATAGACGAGTGATTATTGTGAATGGAAAAATATTAGGTCATTTCACACGATTCCCTCAGGGTAATATTATTTCTAATCTTGCCCAGGGTGGGGTTCCTCGACTGACATCCTGGACTCCAGAAGAAAAAAACCTTGCAGAAAGACTAGGATTATTTCTATTAAAAAATAAAATTTATTTTGCAGGAATAGACATGATCGGATCAAAAATAGGTGAAATCAATGTGACTTCACCTACTGGTCTTATCACTTTACAAGACCTTACTGGTGAAAATGTGATCTCTCAAGCCCTAGGTCTTCTTGTCAGCAGCCTTTTTGAGGTATAATAAAGGATAGATTCCCCAGTAGCTCAGTTGGTAGAGCAGGTGACTGTTAATCACCGGGTCGGCGGTTCGAGTCCGTCCTGGGGAGCCATTCTTATTTAAAAATTTAAATTATATTTCTCTCGTATTCTGAATTGTCAAAACAGAACCATTTAAATATATTCGATCTCAATCTCTCTTATAAAAGATTCTGGATGCTGATCATGAATCAAAAAATAAATATTCAAAAAGGTAATGCTTCCATTACGACTCAATACTACGACAAAATGTAACTGCTCGACCCCCCTATTTTAGGAGGGTCGGAATTATTTCATAAATGAAGAAATCAAAGATAAATTTTTTAGGCAGTGGATGGAAAGAAGGCATCCGGAGAATCTAACCGACATTCCGCACCCAAAATCAATAATTTTTATTTAAAATAAAATAATTATATCTAATATTCTTATAATTACAGCTATCATTAATTTTTAAGGCACATATTTATATTTTTCAAAAGACTTT
>CANGWC010000016.1 GCA_947457515.1 Silvanigrellaceae bacterium | reverse complement strand
TCCCGAAAGATTCTCTCAAGGCAGGCCTTTAGCTCAAGAGATCCCACCTGCGGTCTATATCAATAAGCCTCCAACCACGGAGGCATCAAATGTAGAATTACGTTAATTTATGAAAAAACTGGTCTCAAAACTATTGACACGTTCCGCATGTGTTTATTAACAAACATAAAAATATCTTAAAGTAAAATTTATTCATCTTAAAATTATACGATTTATTAAAAATTTTTAATTAGAAGATTTTGCCTACCTTATGTGTCAATAATGCGTGTTACAGATATTGAATTTTTCTTATTATATCTTTTTAAAACTCAAAAAATACAATAAAGTTAAGGGTATATAAATTCAAAATGAGGCAATCTTAACATTTTTCTGATAAAATGTTAAGATTGCCCCATTAAACCTTCTTTTTCATCAGACTTGCTCACAAGTCAGGATGCCCAAGAAAAACTATCATTTCTAGACAGCCACTTTCTCGTTGGGTTACCCAAGGTAAAATGACACATCTCATTTTTAGGAATAATTTTGAAATAAGAATGAAAAATTCTAAATAACTTCAATATTTTAAAACCTTTTGCATTTTGACTTCTTCTAGACAGACATATCAATGATTGAAAAATCTTCATATTTATATTACCCCTGATCTCAAATGGAAGGTCAAATATTATGAAAAAGCATAAAAAGAAAAATAAGAATACTAATCTTCCTAAAAAAAAGCGTCTCACAGGTCGCAAAACTATGGCTATAAAAGAACTCGAAGGTCTTTTATCCCTTTTTAGTCAATCTCAAATTGGTTCTATATTAAATAAAGTTGCTGAAAACATGATCAAAAGTCATCCGATGAATTACGATACCTTTAGATTTAAATTGAATGCTGATTCTATGCATAGAAATATGGCTCGTTACGTAAAAATTATTCTGATTGACGATGTTGTAACAGTTCAATTTATCGGAGGATCATCAAATGGATTACTTCACGATCCCTATGAGTTTCTAAACAGTTCTTTAAGAGAGGAGAGTAGCCCTATAGAGGATTTAATTGAAGACATCTTTGATTCTATCAATATGCTTAAATCAGAATGTTTAAACATGGATTTCATAAAAGAAGCGAGTGATGAAACAGGATTTTCTCAGGAATCTATTTTAATTGCTTTTGAAAAATTTTTTGATACTTTATTCTCTGAATCTACAACAGAAATTAATCGTTTCTTAAAAGATATAGAATATGATACTGTTTACAATTTTATTGATATTCAGCAATCTAATGCTCAGACAACTGAAGTTATGGAAAGCCTGTAAATTCAAAATAATTCAGTCACTCATGAAGTCTTTTCTTTAAATTAAAGTAACTTTCGTTCTCTTTCCTAAAAATATCACCAAAACAAAATAAATACTTAAACCCAAAGAACACAGTTGAGGAAGTGTTAAATGAAAAATAATATAGACTCTCTCATCTCCCCGAATAAATTCGATCAAAAACCTTACAATCTGACTCACAAGTCCACAACAACTTCCAATAAAACCTAAACGCAAAGTTAAACTCTTGAGAAATTTTTTATGCATATAAAAAATAAGACTTCCTAAAATCAAACAACTGAATATTTCTATCCATTGAACTGGATAACAAGGAACAGCATGTCCTCCTATCCATTGATAACTTGCCCACCACACGTCTTCTTTGAGAGGCAATCCAAAATCATCTCCATTCAACCAACAACCTATTCGGCCAATGCCTAAACCCACTAATGTAGAAGGAATTACATAATCTGAAAGTTTCAAGAAATATGAAGTGAAAGCAATATTTTGAGGTTTAGTTTTAAGGGTGAAAATCATAATATAGATAATCCCTGAAACCACTCCTCCATAAAAAGAAAGAGGACCTCCAAAATCATGAGGGTCATTATATTCTAAGATATCTGCCCAGATACAGGAGCCTAACCATCCAAAGACATAAAGTCCAAGATAAAAAGGATAAAGCTTAGGGATCCATTGATATTGATGTGTGACTTTAAGTAAAAGCTTAAAGTAAAAATAGGAAAGAACCCAAGCGAAACTAAAGAAAAGCGGCCATGCAGGAATACTGTTCCAAAGGATGGGGCTCAAAACAGTTTAGGCATCCAAATAGGTCCTGTGTAACCTATAACCATCATCAATATAAAACAGATAAAGACACTGAGTAATGACCATGAAGATATGTGTCTTAAATCTAGTTTTTCTTCTGTTGGATAAAACCAAATGCGACTGATAATCTGAAGGTAATAAGCAAAAGAAAGAACACTTCCCAAAATCAGAATGGTTGTTAATAGAGGGCTATAATTCTCTAAAGATAGACTGAATATCTGCCATTTCCCTATGAAACCTGCTAAAGGAGGGATCCCTGCGGTACTTAAAAGAAAGAGAGTAAGTAATGAACCTAAAACAGGAGATTGAACGCCCAAACCTTGTATTTCGTATTTAAAAATATCTGAATCTGTTTCGATAAAAGATAATATTCCGTAAGAACCTAATGTACCAAGGGAATAAAGAATAAGGAAAAGAACTGCCGTTGTAAAAAGTTGGGTCTTCGAAGGGTCTAATAAAAGATGATAGAAAATAATTGCAATATAACCACTGTTTGCAATGGAAGAATACGCAAGAATACGCTTCACGCTTTGATGCGCTAATCCTAAGATACTCCCTATGACTAGAGAGAGAATGATCATGACAATTAATATGATGTTGAGATAATCAAAACCTGGGCTGATAGATGCGTTAATAAACCTCATAAAAGCTAAAGTAAAGGCGAACTTTACAGCACTGGACATAAAAGCAACCAGAATGCTAGGTGCGCCTTGATACACGTCCGGAGTCCAAAAATGAAAAGGAACTAAAGAGAGTTTAAAACCAAATCCACAAAATAAGAAAATCAAACCGAGTGTGGATAAAATCGAATAATTAAGAGGTGCCCAATGAAGAGATCCTGTTGCACAATAAAGAAATGCTGATCCCATAAAGAGAACAGCTGAACCTGCGGAACCTGTAATGAAATATTTCATGGCAGCTTCTGTGGAGAGTTTCTGGGAAGAAATATAACCCACAAGGACATAAAGACTTAAACTTGAAAGCTCTAAGCCTATAAAGAAAGTGATCCATTCATGGGTCATCACTGTTAGGATCAGACCTAAAACACTCGTTAAAAATAGAGGCATAATTTCAGGTTTAGAAAGAAGTCTTCCCACAGGAGACCAATAGGAAAAAATAAGGGTAAATATTCCTAAGATACAAATAAAAATTTGGGAAACAAGAGCAAGATTATCAACAACAAAAGATGCTCCTAAAAATCGATATTCCAAACCTCTATAACTTAATAATGTAAAAATACTCATCAAAGCAGCTGCAAATAAAGTCGAAAGAGCCACCCCTAAAGATGTGAAACTGGGTTCTTTAGGGTAACGAGAGAACCCTGATAAAAGGATAAGGGTTATAATACCTGCCATGATGCAGAAAATAGGGAAAGCGAAGAAGTAAAATTCTTGAGGTATATTCATTATTCTTGTTTAGCCTGATCAATAACTTTTTGAATCTGAGAAAGAGTTGCATGTGTAGGTAGAAAGATCTGACTACTTCCAAAGCCTAAGATAATGACTCCCAAGCAAATCAAACCTAAAACACATTTTTCATAGAGCAAAAGATCTCCTTTTGTATAATCTTTTTTAGCTTCGCCCCATATAACTTTATAGGCTAGCCATAACATATAAATAGCACCTAAAATCACTCCAGAACCTGCAAGGATCCCCATACCATTTCTTTCTTGAAAGACACCTAAAAGAATTAACCATTCTCCAATAAAACTTCCTGTTCCAGGAAGAGCCAGTGAACCAAATGTTAAAAATATCCAAAAGAAGGTAAAGAAAGGAAGTTTTTGTGCAATTCCACCATACTCATCCATATCCCGGGTATGATAATGGTGATAGAGAATTCCAATCATAAAAAAGAGTCCTCCCGTAGTCAGCCCATGATTGATCATTTGAGCTAAAGCCCCATGTAATCCCCAACTATTAAGGGAAAATAATCCCATAACAATAAAACCCATATGGCTCACTGATGAATAGGCAATCATTTTTTTTATATCTTTTTGTACCCAAGAAAGAAGTGCTCCGTAAATAATTCCGATAAGCCCTAATCCCATAAGATAGGGAGAAAGATAAACAACAGCTTTAGGGAATAAGGGAATTGCCCATCTGAGGAAACTATAAGTTCCCATCTTTAAAAGAACACCTGCTAAAATAATAGATCCTGGAGTAGGGGCCTGAACGTGAGCGTCCGGTAACCAGGTATGAAAAGGAAAAATAGGAATTTTGATAGCAAAGGCAATGCCCACTAAACAAAAAAGAACAATTTGAATATGAATAGGTAAGGTAGCACTGAGTGGAGCTATCCCTTCATAGGTTCCTGTTCCAAAGATTTGCATAAGGTAAATAAATGCAAACAGCATACAAAGGCTACCTAAAAAAGTATAAAGAACCAGTTTTGTTGTTGCGTAAACTCTCTGCTCTCCACCCCAGATCCCAATGATAAAATACATAGGAATCAACATAGCTTCCCAGAAAATATAATAAAGAAAGACGTGTGTTGCTAGAAAAGCTCCTAACATCATGGAATGTAAAACAATCCATAAAACATGAAAGTTCTTTCCATATTCTTTTAAAGAAAAACTGACTAAAAATGTCAAAAATGTCGTCAGAATAACAAGAGGTAAGCTCAACCCATCAATTCCTAAGCTATAGGAAAAATATGAAAAAATAGGCATAAATTCTGTTAATTGTAGAGCCGGAGAATAAATATCAAATCCATTAAATAAGGATAAAGATGCTAAAAAAGAAATCCCCATAACAACAATTAAGAGTTCATAACTTCTTTTAGGAAAAGCATAGAATAAAGGAATTGTGAGTAACGGGAAAAAAATAAGAAATGTTAAAATCACACAAGTATCCAAACTAAAAATAACATAAGACTTACAAAGAAAAACCTGAGATAAGTATTAATTCTTCCATACTGAGATTCTGAAAGGATCACTCCGATACCCTGACTCAATAAAGAAACCGTTTGAATAATTCCTTCTATTAAGAATCGGTCTCCCAAAATAAACAGTGTTTGAGAAAGATTTTTCAATGGGTTCACAATGACTTTTATATAGAATTCATCAACATACCACTTATGATCTATCAGTCGATATAATCTTGGGAAAAGTGAAGGTAATGAACTTGTACCCTTAACATAAATACCAATGGCAATAGATGCGAAAATAGTCATTGCTATCACTGATGCCCCCATAAGAGACCATTCTAAAGAGACACTACCATGTCCTTCTTTTGCTGGAAAAGATAACCATCCTTGTAACCAAGAATGTCCTCCTCCCCAAAGCTCTGATATGGCATGAGGTATCATAAGATATCCTGCTGTTACTGAGAAAAAAGACAATATGATTAGGGGAACTGTCATCCATAAAGGACTTTCATGGGGAGTGTGATGACCTCTAAATGTTCCAAAAAATGTATAGACCGTAAGTCTGACCATGTAGAAAGCAGTCATCCACGCGCTGATCCAACCTATCACCCAAAAAGCTGGATGACCAAAAGGACCTGTCCAAGCAGCATAGAGAATTTCGTCTTTAGAAAAGAATCCAGCTAATCCTGGAAATCCTATAATAGCTAAAGTTCCTATAATAAAAGTGATAGTTGTTATAGGCATATATTTTCTTAATCCGCCCATATGACGCATATCTTGTTCATGGTGCATACCATGAATCACGCTTCCTGCTCCTAAGAAAAGAAGAGCCTTAAAAAAAGCATGGGTAATTAAATGACCTATAGCAGCATCAAAAGCTCCTACTCCACAAGCTATCACCATAAAACCTAATTGACTCACCGTAGAGTAAGCTAATACTTTTTTAATATCCCACTGAGTTAAGCCTATAGTTGCTGCAAAAAAAGCAGTTAAACAACCGACTGTGGCAATAACATTCATCACAGTGGGATCAAGTACAAGTAAAAATGAACATCGAGTCATGAGGTAAATACCTGCGGTGACCATAGTTGCAGCATGGATTAATGCAGATACTGGTGTGGGACCAGCCATGGCATCAGGAAGCCAAACATATAAAGGAATTTGAGCAGACTTACCCGTTACTGCAATAAATAAAGAAAACCCTATCCATTGAAAAACGTCTCTATGATCCAAAATCACAGATTGACTTAACAGAGCGACCTTCTGAGATAGCTCCACATAATCTAAAGTATGAAAATGATAATAAATCGTAAACATCGCAACTAAAAGACCTAAATCTCCAATACGGTTTACAATAAATGCTTTCATTCCCGCTTGAGCATTAGCAGGATTTGTATGCCAATATCCAATCAGGAGATAAGAGCAAAGTCCTACACCTTCCCAACCAAGAAAAGTCACCAGAAAATTAGATCCAAGTACTAAACAAAGCATAGCGAAAACGAATAAATTCAAATAAGAAAAAAATCGATAAACTCTTTTTTCTTCAGACATATATCCAATGGAATAAAGATGGATACATGTTCCAATTCCCGTAATCAGTAGAAGAAGAAGTTTAGAAACTTTATCCGCTGTAAAACTTAAAGGAATGGTAAAATTTTCTGTGGCAGAAAGAGGAATATGAATCCAATTACCTAGATAAAGAGAGACTGTTTCTGGTTGAATAAATATAAATAGACTGATGAGAAAACAACTGAACAGAATAACTGTAGCTACACTTCCACAAATCTTTGCAGGAGTTTTTGCAAGGAACAGAGGCTGTATACAAGATCCTAAAAGAGGAAGTATGAGAAGAAGAAGTATTTCCATTTATCCCCTCAAAAGAGTTAAGTGATCAGTATCCATGATCTTACGATTCCGAGAAAGCCATATCAGCATAGCAAGACCTACGGCAGCTTCGCATGCAGCTATAGCCATAATGAAAAATATCATGATCTGACCATCAGCATTATGATATATTTGAGTCCCAGCAGCAAAAACAAGGTTTGCAGCATTGAGCATCATTTCAATTCCTAACATCATAAAAATAATGTTTTTGCGATATAACAATGCAAAAAAACCTACAAAAAATAATATAAGTCCGCATATGATACAAATTTTAGCGTCCATGATCGCTACCTTCTTTTAACATATACCGTGATCCTTTGTTTTTATGTGCAACAGTAATGGCTGCCACAAGGGCTGTTAATAATAAAAAACTGATCAATTCAAATGGCCATAAATAATCAATAAACATCTTACGAGCAATGTCCTTCATCTCAACATTCTGAGAATCTATCATAGGAGCTTGCCAATTGAGTATTTTAATAGAAACCAAAATTAAAACCGGAATAGAAAGAAGAATACTTAAAATATCTGCCAAAGATATTTTAACTTTAGGTAGATCTTGAGTCGGAACATTCAGTAACATCACAACAAAGACAAATACCACCATAATAGCACCTGCATAAACAATGATTTGAATTACTGCTGCAAAATGCGCTCCTAAAAAGCCGTAAATAAAACTCAGTAATAGAAATCCACCTATTAAAGATGCACAGGCTCCTACCGGAGTAGGGATAATAGAAGTTGTTACAAAACATAGAATGAGAAGTAAACACAATATCGTTAGAGTCACAGTCATGATCATAAAATTAAAACCAATTATTCATTTGAAAGAAGAATATCCCAGAACTAAAGCTGTCACAAATAAGTTAATCAGAGCAAGAGGAAGTATAGTTACCCATCCTAATTTCATGAGTTGATCATATCTAAATCTGGGAACGGTAAATCGAACTTGTACAAAAATAAGCATGATTATACTCATTTTTACAATAAGCGTTGCAAATTCGATGAGGAATACAGCAATAGATCCAAAGCTTCCCAATATGGGTTGTACAATATGAATTAAAGACTCATGGGTTAAATAAGGAAGAGAGTAACCACCTAAAAATAAGCATGATATTAATCCAGAGAATGCAAACATCATAGCGTATTCACCAAGGAAGAATAGAGACCATCTCATGCCTCCATATTCTACTAAGAATCCTGCTATAAGTTCCGCTTCTCCTTCAGCAAGATCAAAAGGAAGTCGATTGGTTTCTGCAAAAATTGTGATCAAAAAGATAAAAAATGATACCGGAGCTCTAAAAATACCCCAATCAGGTAAAAATCCAAAAAGATAGGAATGTGATTGTGCGTAAACGATCTGTTGAAGATCTAATGTTTGATAAATAAGAACAATAGGAATCAGACTCAATCCCATCCCAAGTTCATAGCTTATCATCTGAGCTGAGGCTCTTAAGCCTCCTAAAAGAGAATATTTATTATTTGAAGACCAACCAGCAAGAGTCACTCCATAAACAGACATAGAAGACATTGCAAAGAACAAAAGAAATCCTGCTCCTACACTTAAAACCTGAGGAGAAAAAACAGTTCCAAAAAATGTATCCTGAGCTCCAAAAGGGATGACCATAAGAGCTGCTAATCCCGTAACAGAAGGAATCAGTGGAGCGATAAAGTAAAAAAATGGTTGAACATAGCTTGGATTACCATCTTCTTTAAAAAGAAGCTTAACAGCATCAGCAATAGGCTGACCTAATCCAAAAAGAGTAAATCCAAAGATACCAACACGGTTAGGCCCTACTCTCCTTTGAATAAAAGCACACTGCCTTCTTTCTACCCAAGTCATTAAAGGAGCAACGTGAAATCCCACAATCAGAACCATTGCAAAAACAATAATGGAAAATATGATCGTCATTTATGATTCCCAATCTAAAGCTTTTGTTTGAAGAATATAAAGGTAACCTACTAGAAGAATCCCTAAAAAAAGAAAGATTTCTATAATCCCAAACCATCCTAATTCTTGAAAATTCAAAGCCCACAAATAAAGAAAGATAACTTCAATGTCAAAAAGGATAAATAAAATCGCAACTAAATAAAATTTAACGGATAGCTTTTGTTGCGCTGTATGAGGAGAAGGTATTCCACATTCATAGGCTTCTTTCTTAGCCTGATTTTCTTTTTTCGGACCTAGAAATATAGCTAAAAGTGAAATAAGAGTAATTATCCCTATAAGGGCAATAAAAACGACTAAGACATTATAATACGGAGAATAAATCATGGACACCAACCATCATACTGTTTTAGGAGGAAAAATCCACCGTGGGAGGGTAACCTCTGTCGAAAAAGATTATATTGGCTCCATTTCCATTGATGAAAGACTCATGGAATACTGCGAAATTCATCCTCATGAACAGGTTCATGTTTTAAATATCACCAATGGGGCTAGGATCATAACTTATGCTATCCCAGGACAAGATGGTCAGCTCCAAATTAATGGAGCTGCTGCACATTATTTTGATACTAATGATATTATTATTATCTTAACTTATATCTCTTTACCTAAAGCAAAACTCTTTGGATATAAACCTAAAGTGGCATTTGTTGATCATAATAATTCTTTAATTGTGTCTTAGTCAGATATTTATTAGGGGATTTTATAGCCCCTCTCAAAAAGCATATGTAACCCGATTAACTCTATATTTTCCTCTAATATATTAACAAAAATAAACCCATCTCAGTCAGAAAAATGCACCTTATCTGTCATCGTCACTTGACCAGACCCCTTGCTTTCCGTAAAACAAGACATCTTAAGCGGACGTGATGAAACTGGTAGACATGCGGGTCTTAGAAGCCCGTGCTTTTAGCGTGAGAGTTCGAGTCTCTCCGTCCGTACCAAGACAAGCCTTTTAGGCATCTTATAAGATGAAACCAATAAGACTTCCCTTTATGTTCTCTCAATTACTTGTTGTTTCCCTATTTTATATCAATTTTGCATATTCAGAAGAATACTTAAATAACACCCAAAACCTTGCAGATAATCAAGAAAAAACATTACCTCAACAACATTTCAATCGTACAATTCAAAAAATCGAAATTATAGGTAATAAAGTTTTACAAAAAGAAGCTATTGAAAATAATATTACAGTAGAAGTGGGACAAACAGTTAGTCCTGAAAATATTAAAGATACCCTTAAAAAACTTTATCAATCTGGTTATCTAAAAGATGTCCAAATTCAGTTTAAAGACGGTGTTTTAAAGATACTTGTTGAAGAAAAACTCAGTATAGAAGCCATTGATTTTCAAGGATTTACAGTTATCACTCCTTCTCAATCTAAAGAGAAACTTCAGTCTAAAATCTATGCAATAGCTGATGATAAAAAAATCGAGGCTGATAGACTATTTTTTGAAGCTCAATATAAAGAAAAAGGCTATTTCTTCGTTAAAGTTTGGACCGAATGGAATGAATCTAAAAAAACTTTAATCTTTCATGTTCAGGAAAACAGTCCTCTCATGATTCAAAAGATTTATCTTCTAGGTAATTCTTATTTTTCCGATGCTGAACTTAAAGTAGGCATGTTATCTAAAGAAAAGAAAAATTCTTCATGGATCACATCCGATGGAATCTACCGTAAAGAAGTCTTGGATAGAGATAAAGAATACTTGAGTTTCTTCTACAAAAATAATGGTTTTGCCGAAAGCGTTATATTAGATCCTACGACTCGTATTATACCCCCTTCTCAGGCTCAAATTGCATATACCATTGAAGAAGGTCCTCGTTTTTTCATGGGAACAATTAAGGTTTCTGGAGATGTTTTATTTCCTTTAGAAGAGGTTTTAGAAAAGCTTCCTATGAAACAAGGTAAAGTCTTTCGTATCACTCAATTTCAAGAAAGCATGAAAGTCCTTTCTGATCTTTATGGCGATAAAGGGTATGCCTTTGTAGATATTCTTCCTAAAACAGCATCTAACAAAAGATTAGCTATCATTGATGTAGATTTTGTCATTAAAAAAGGAGTTAAAGCTTATTTTAAAGAAGTTGAAATCGAAGGAAATAGTAAAACTTGGGATAATGTTCTGAGAAGGAATTTAAGATTTCATGATGGTGAACTTTATTCAGCAACAGCCTTAGAAAAAACAAAACTTGCTATTGAAAAACTTGGTTTTTTCCAAGAAGTAAATATCAAAAAAGAACCCAGATCTTCCGATAAAACAGTTGCCATAAAAATTAAAGTTAAAGAGAAATCTACTGGCTCACTCAGTGCAAGTATTGGAGCAACACCAGGCAGTGGAAACACTTCTGTGAGTTATATGCTTCAAGGGAACTATACAGAAGCTAATCTTCTTGGAAGAGGTTGGTCTGCTGGAGTTAATGGCCAAATGAAAACATCTCTTGTTCAAGGAAAACAAGATTATGATTTTAGAATATCCTTTACAGAACCCAGTCTATTCGATGGTCCCTGGAGTTATGGTATTTCAACTCAATTCTCTACAGAACATACCTATGAAATTCCTACAGAACCTAATAGTCCTATTCTAATTTCAGGAAAAACAGGTTTAAATCTAAGTTTAGGAAGAGAACTGATTGAAGATTTGAGATTCACTCTAGGCTATAATTTAAACAACGTTCATATCAGTCCAGCTCCTCCTCCTTTGTTTGCTCCTTTTACAGAACATGGATACACAGAGAGCCTTCTTCAAAGATTAACTTACGATAAGACAAATAATTCGCTCATGCCTACAGATGGCTATTTTGCAGAGATTAGACATACTTTAGCTTTACCTATCTTTGTGGGTGAACACTCTTTTGGGAAATGGGAATCTAGCCTTTCATGGTATGTCCCATGGTCATGGAATGATGATTTCCCTACAAACTTTAGATTCTCTTTAGAACCTGCTTATATCTATCCTCTCAAAGCATCGGAAAAAGTCCCTGTATGGCAAAGATTCTGGCTAGGGAGTAACTTTCATATGAAAGCATTTCGTATGAATAGATTAGTCGGAGAAACAGCATCTCTTCCTCAGCCTATTTATTGGAATAATGAACAGATTAGAGAATATCCACTGTACGGCAATAAAAGGTTGTATGGATCTGCAGAATATTTTATACCTCTTGTACCAGAAATGAATCTTCGTTTAGTCACATTTGGAGAAGCAGGGACAGTTTTATCAGAAAGAGATACACTGTCTACGCAACCTCTCAGGTATGACGTTGGCTTTGGTTTGAGAATCTTGACTCCTATTGCTCCTTTCCGTTTTGAATGGGTATGGGCAATAGAAAATAATAAAGGCAAAACTCAGCTAGGTAACTTAGAATTCGTCTTTATGGTAGGGCCAGACAACTTCTCTGAATTTTAGGAATTTTTATGATTTACTTTTTAACTTTAGTTTTACTTCCTGTACTTTCTTTTTCAAAAGTATATGCAGCAACCCCAGCAAAAGCAGTATTACCCAAAATGGCTTTTGTAGATATGCAAGCAGCTATTCTTCAAACAGAAGAAGGGAAAGCTGCACGAGCAAAGATAGAAAAAGAAGCATCAGCTAAAAGGCAAGAACTGATGACTCAACAAGCAGATCTTAAAAAGCTTGATGAAGAATTCCAAGCTCAACAATCCATATTAACAGCAGACGTTAAACAAACAAAACAAAAAGAATTTCAGGAAAAATTCCAAACATTCAGAAATGCTCAAATGCAATTTGAGCAAGATATGAGACAAAAAGAAGTTCAAGAAACACAGAAAATCTTCCAAAAAACTTCTTTGATTATTCAAGATATTTCACAAAAGAAACTCTACGATCTTGTTTTTGAAAAAGGCAGCGGGACTTTACTTTATGCTTCTAAAATAGATGACATTACACAAGACGTTGTAAATGAGTATAATAAAAAATATAAATCTACTACATCAGGAGCAACAGCTACCAAACCTTAATGACCTTACATGAGATACTGAAACTTTTTCCAGAGATAGAGTGCTACTTTAAAGAAGATAACTCTTCTTACACTCATAAAGATCAAAACAATCTTCATGATCTTTCTTTTACTCAAATCACTGATCTGATTCATGCTCAAAAAGATCATCTGTCATTTCTCACTAACGAAAACTACATTTCAAATTTAACCTCTACTGAGGCTGGTGCTGTTTTTATCACACCACGGATTTATGCATCCTTAAAAGATCTCACTCTAGGCCCTAAGTTGCTTCTTGTCGCTAAAGAAGCAACTGGAATATGCGCCATTATCAATCAAAAACTTAATCCTTTAATTCATGCTTGGGACGGCATATCATCCCAAGCTTACATCCATCCTACTGCTCAAATAGATCCTTCTGTAAAAATATTTCCTTTTGTCTTTGTAGGTCCTGGTTCTAAAATTGCGCAAGGCTGTGTTCTTTATCCCGGGGTCTACATCGGCCAAAATGTTACTTTAGAAGAGAACTGTATTGTTTATGCTAATGTTTCTATTCAAGATCATTGCGTGATTAAAGCAGGCTGTGTTTTAGATCCTGGGTGTGTCATAGGCGGAGATGGATTTGGTTATGCCCTCTATAAAGGGACTCTTGAGAAGATACCTCAAACAGGCAATGTTATTTTAAGTAACAATGTAACCATAGGTTCTAATACCTCTATTAATAGAGGAACATTCCAATCAACTTCCATAGGACCTGGATCAAAAATAGACAGTTTAGTTCAAATTGCACATAATGTTTCCATCGGCAAAAACTGTCTCCTTGCTGCACAAGTAGGAATAGCAGGATCCACAACTTTAGGAGATCATGTGACTATGGCAGGTCAATCAGGTGCTATAGGACACTTAAATATTAAAAGTCAAACCACAATCCTCGCAAAATCTGGGGCAACCAAAGATATAGGCCCCGGATTTTTCTCTGGATTTCCCGCTAGAGATCATCGTTTATGGCTTAAAACAGAAGCTTGGATCTCTCGTCAAATTAAAAATAACAAAAAGGACCCCTCGTGAAAGCATCTTTACTTCCTCATCGTTACCCTATGGTTTTAGTGGACAAAGTTCTTAATTATATTCCTAATGAATCTATAGAAGCCATTAAATGCCTCAGTTCTCTTGATCCTTATTTTCAAGGTCATTTCCCAGGTGATCCTATTTTTCCTGGTGTTTACTATATAGAAGGTTTAGCACAAGCAGGTGGCTTACTTGTGGGACATAGCCTTAA
This sequence comes from Silvanigrellaceae bacterium, assembly GCA_947457515.1. Classification (GTDB taxonomy): domain Bacteria; phylum Bdellovibrionota_B; class Oligoflexia; order Silvanigrellales; family CANGWC01; genus CANGWC01. The sequence continues at coordinate 7,002 of CANGWC010000016.1, read as the reverse complement.
GGAAACTCATCCTAATCTTGAAATTAAATTTCTTCTAACAGGAGTTCAAAGTGCTAAATTCCGTAAACCTAGTGTGCCTGGAGATACTCTTTATTACCATGTTAAACTTGTAAGAAGCAGACAAAAATTCTTTTGGTTTTCTGGTCTTGTAAAAGTAGAACAGGAAATTGTTGCAGAAGTAGACTTCTCCGGTGTCTTAGCAGATACATCCCATTAAGTTGAAAGAATCAAATGAATCAAACGTTTATTCACCCAACAGCCATTGTTGATGCCAAAGCAACCCTAGGTCAAAACTGTCATATCGGACCTTATTGTCTCATTGGCCCTCATGTGACTTTAGGAGATCATTGTACTCTCCACTCTAATGTCATTATCAATGGACACACTTCCTTAGGCTCTCATAATGAAATCTTTCCTTTTGCCAGTCTGGGCCATGCTCCTCAAGATCTTAAATATCATGGAGAACCCACCAAACTGATCATTGGAGATCATAATACCATTCGTGAATCTGTGACCATCCAACCAGGAACCATTCAAGATCGTGGAGAAACTCTGATAGGAAATCATAATCTGATTATGGCATACACTCATATTGCCCATGACTGTGTCATTCAAAATCATGTGATCTTATCTAATGGGGCTCAACTCTCTGGGCATGTAAATATAGAAGATCATACCATTCTAGGTGGACTGGTAGGTATCCATCAATTTTGTCATATTGGAAAATATGCCTTTATAGCTGGAGGCTCTATGATTGTGCAGGATGTCCCTCCTTTCTGTCTTGCAGAAGGTAACAGAGCTCGTTTAAGAGGATTAAATTCTGTTGGACTCCGAAGACATAAATTCTCGTCTGAAACTTTAAAGTTTATTAAAGATGCTTATAAAATTTTGTTTACAGACGGCCATCCGACATTTAAGGATGCTTTTGATGCGTTACAACTCACTGATGGGTTTAAGGTAAGTTCTGAAGTTAAGATCTTGGGTGATTTTATCAATGCCAGCTCTAGAGGTGTCACAAGACCCTAATCTTCAGCTTTATTCAGATCTAGATCCAAAAGAGATATCATATAAGGTTGAAATTTTTTCCAGTATGCAAAAGCTTTTTGTGGCTGGCTACTGGGAAGTTCAAAAGTAAACGTAGGAATACGTCTTTCTCTCCCAGCATAGTTTCCTAAACTTCCCGGGTAGACATCAAAACGAAGCATTCTATAATTTTTGATACTTCGACGTACTGCTTTTCTTTTAGCTTTCTCTAGAGATGAGTCTTTTCCTTTTCCATCCCCGGGACCATCGTAATCTAAGAATCCTAAAGGAGCATGAATCGAAATGACTTTTTTAGGATCAAATCTTTCAATGAGGTGTTTTTGGAATCTGGTACCTTGTTCTGTATTAGGAGCACTGCCTTGAAAATATCTTTGGGCTTTTGGTCGAGATTTGTCCCAATTGAGGGTAGGGAAATTCCGATTCAAATCCACACCGTGGAGATTCGTCCTTGTAGGAATCCTCTTAAAAAATCCATCAGGATTCACTAGGGGAGCAATGACCAAATTATCTTCTGTTTTCAGATTAAAAATCATTCGATAAGCTAAATAAATAGGTGTGTATTCATTAGGGTGCACTCCGCCTAATATCACAGATGTGTGAGAAGGATTTTTACCTTGTATTTTCACATACACCAAAGGATTTCCCGATTCGGAAATCGTATTAAACTCCCAAGGCACATCTAAACAAGATTTAGAAAATTTCCAGTTTAATTTCATAAAGTAGTATTCCAATTTTTTACAAAATTTGACAATTCTACTGTTTTTTTCTATGGTTTTGGAAATTGTTATTAAGGGTTCCTGAAATTCTTTGATTGTGAAGATATCATCGTTTGTGTTAAATAAATTGAGATCTTCATGAAGATAAGGAAACATACTCGTCTTCCTAAAAAAATTCTGAGGATCAAAGGGAAACCCCTGACATAACATTGGGAATAACATGAATATAGAAACGATTGAAAAATTCATAAACGAAAAAATAGCTCCGGGAGTTGCTGCCCATGGCGGTGAAGTGCAAGTCATAAACCTTGAAAAAAGTGTTTTAACGATTTCCCTTTCAGGAGCCTGTGGAAGTTGTGGTGTCCAGAGTTTTACGTCTGAAGCTATCTCTAACTATATTATGGAGGAATTCCCAGAATTAGAAAATGTCATATTAGAACAGAAAGACTAAACATGAAACACACACTTTGTATTATTAAACCTGATGCCACTCGTCGAGCTTTAACAGGAGAGATTTTAGCTCTTATAGAATCTCAAGGTCTTAAGATTAAGGCATTGAAATGGTTACATCTTTCTCGAAAAGAAGCTCAAGACTTCTATATTGTTCATAAAGAAAGACCTTTTTATTCTGAACTCGTAGAAATGATGATATCACATCCTGTGACAATTGCGGTTTTAGAGGCTCCAGGAGCTGTGGAGAAATACCGTAATCTTATGGGTGCTACAAATCCAGCTCAAGCGACTGCAGGAACCATCCGGGCAAAGTATGCTATCAGCATGGGTGAAAACTCTGTCCATGGATCCGATTCTTTAGAAAATGCTCAAAAAGAAATCTCTTACTTCTTTAGTCAAAGAGAAATTTTCTGATTTTTACATTCGATCCATTCAAAAGGAAGTTTATCTGTCTTAAAGGTAATCTTTTCTGGAATCCCATATTCAAAAAGCACATGGTAAGATCCTTGAGAAGATCTCAAAACATAAGATAAATACTCTCCCTCAATCCTAGGGTGCTCTCCTTTAGGAGCTAACGGTAATGATGAGAGAGTTTTGATTTCTTCAGTGGCGATGCCTCTGACTTCAATCTTTTGGTGTGATGGTTGGGAGATTGATACATTTGTCATCAAATGTGAATCAATATAAATTTCAGCTTTAACACTTCTTTGTTGAGAATCAACACATGAAATCTTAATATCTTCTGATAATGCATACGTAAAAGGTATTGCAAAAAGAACCCAAAATTTCATTTTGTATCAATTAATACGAAGTATTAAAATCCTTCTTGAACAGACTTTTTCAACGCAGCTAGTGCTGAAGATTTGTGTCTTTTATCTCGAAGAATCACGCTTAATGTTTTGTCATTTGTGTCATGAGCTCGGTACATGTAAAAGTTCTTTCCATTACATGTTACGAGAGATTCTTCCATAGCCCAGTCTTTTAACTGAGACTTTCGTGGTTTCTGGGAATATCCCGTTACAAAAGAAAACTTTTGTACCCACTCAAATACAGTTTTATGGGTTACTTCTATTCCATGTTCCTGTAATTTAAGTGCAATTGTTCTATAGCTCAAATGAAATGCTCTGTGTAATCGCAAACACATTTCAATGACTGCCCAAGGGTAACGATGTCGTTTAGTTATACTCATCTTGCATTCCTATCTTTTCGCAAAGTAAAAGTAAAGTTAAATTTTTACAATATAGCAATTTTTAGTTACAATTATGCTTATGAAAAGACGAAAATCCTCCTTACTCCTTAAAACTGCTTGGAAAAATATTTTTTGGATCGGTTTAATGCATCTACTTGCCATAGCATTTGCCATACAAACATTTACTTGGGGAGCATTTATTTGTTTCTTTATATTGTATGTTACCACAGCAATGATTGGGATATGTGTTGGATTTCATAGGTTTTTTGCGCATAAATCATTTACATGTGCTTCTTGGTTCGAAAAATTCTTAGCTTTTTGCGGTACGTTAGCTTGTCAGGGAAGTCCTCTTTATTGGGTAGCTGCTCATAGGTTACATCATGCATTTTCCGACACTCACGATGACCCTCATAATTCCAATCAAGGATTTTTTCATTCACACTTTATGTGGCTCATGCGTCAACAAAGAGATCTCGGGGATCCTAATGAATATCAACACTATATTCCTGATATGCGAAATAAACGTTTCTATAAATTTCTAGGACAGAATATGGTCAATATTCAGATCCTTTTAGCGTTTCTTTTATATGGGATAGGTTCTCTTTTTGGTCATGGTTGGAGTTTTGTTGTTTGGGGGATCTGTGTGCGTCTTGTGGCCGTCTATCATGTTACATGGGCCATTAACTCTTTATCCCACATGTGGGGTAATCAACCTTTGATGAGTCATGATAACTCCCGTAATAATTTTATATTAGCGCTACTCACCTTTGGAGAAGGTTGGCATAATAACCATCATGCTAAGCCTCGTTCTGCTCGTATGGGTTTAAAGTGGTGGCAAATCGACATCTCTTGGATGTTTATTTGTTTATGTCGTAAACTAAAGATTATAAAATCTGTTTATATGCCGGGAGCTTCCCATTAACCTTCTTTTTAAGGAAAATACTATGATACTTAATAGTCAAATTGTTGAAACCATACGATTAAATGCTCAAAGACTTGCTCAAAATCTTAAGACAAAAGATGCTCTAGCCCAGTTCTCTGAGTCCACTTCGCTAGAAGAGATGTTTCGTTCTATGGAAAGACTTCTTGTGGAAACTCAGATGTATTTTGATGATGTGATTTTGGAATATCTTAAAGAGGATACTTGGAAAGATCTGAAAGCGATTTTATCTGTTTATGCATTAAATGCTTTTAATCAGACAAGTGCTGAAACTTATTTCTCTACTGGGAATACTGTTTCCCAAAGCAATGACTTCTCCCAGATTTCATGAACTTCCGGAATATCTTTAATTTCTTCAAGTAGACTTCTTAGATATTTTATTTTTTCAGTCGGAATTTGATTCCCTGCTTTTAACCAGTCATCTATTGAGTTAATAATATTTTTGATATCATTATTATCAATATTCACTTTTAAATATTCAGCTATAACTTGTTGTAAACTCAATTCATCACTAACAACAATATTTTTAGCGGAATTTATAAAAGCTTCTTTCTTAAAATGTTTATATAAAATAAAAACGACACTCACTATAGCGATTACAGAGATAGGTATACCTATGTAATTTTCCCAAGTTTGCATCGCACCATGATCATGTTCCATAGGAATACTTATGGCAGAATCGTTAATCATTTCCACTTCTCCCATAGTGTTATGATTATGGTGATGCGAATGTGGATCCATATTTGCCATTGCTAATAATAAGCTTACTAAATTTAAGTTCATTTATTAAACTCCTTAATAACTCTGATAATAAAGTCATATTCTTCCAAACTCACATTAAAAAAATCAGTGTTTAATGTGACAGCATCTCCATCTATTTTAAAAAATGCTAGTCTATCGATTAAGTCAGTAGGATATTCTTTTTTCCACTCATGAAAATTTTTGCCTATTTCAAGCATTTTCTTGAGTTTTGTACTTTTGGGCAGTCGACTTGTGATAAAGCTTAGTCCTCCTCCAGAGGCTAGAACTAGTTTTACTGGACAAAATGCCATAAGAGCCATAGGACATCCTAATGCTGCTGCTAATGCACTTAATGACACAAAATACAACCAAGCATTTCCACTTATCGGAGAATTTTCCTCCTCTATAAAAATTTGTGGGTACCACTTTAAATAAATATGATCTAAACCTTTCACTTGAAGAGGTTCAGGGATTAATCCTTCTATTTTTCGACGCATCTTGTGAATAATTGTAGAATCCACATTTCCTAATCCTAAGAATCCTAAACATAAAAATCCTCCTGTTTTGCACATGATAGGATATAAAATTCCATCCCCTTGAATTTCATGTAAACTAGAATTGTTAAAAACAGGAATCTTTATTAAGTGTGGAGCGATACTCTGAATTTCTGTCTGAGCTAAACCTAAGGATGCAAATAAAGCAAAAATGAAAAACATAAAAGACTACCTACCTTCTGCTCACTGGCTTTGCAAAACAGAGCCCAGTGTATTTTCTTTTGAAGACCTTCTCCATAAAAAAACAACTCTATGGGATGGAATACGCAACTATCAAGTGAGAAATTTCATCAGAGATCATATCAAGGTAGATCATAAAATCATTATTTACCATTCTAATGCTAACCCACCGGGAATTGCTGGTTTGGCCTCAGTCATAGGAGAACCTGTTGTGGAAGAAGGCCCATGGTTTTCGTTCCCAATAGGGAAACCTAAATCATTACAACGTTATGTCTCACTAAGTGAATTAAGAGAAGTTCCTGAAATTAAGGATATGCTTCTCTTAAGAAAAGGCCAAAGGCTTTCTATCATGCCTCTGACTCCAGAAGAATATGATGTGATTGTTAGACTTGCTAATTAAGATCAATGAAGTCTTTGATATGAGTTTTTTGTAAAAAGTAATTTTTTCTAATTTGAGATATGTTCAATGTCGCCAAGAGAAAGTTGCCTGATTTCAAATCCCTCCTTTTCTAATTGTTTGATAATATTTATTTCATCAATATATTCCGGTAAAAGGCATCCAATATCCAAAGCAATAAATGTTTTCTGATTTTTCTCAGTATCTAAATGACTTTTTATTTTGTTTAACCATTTTCGAGATGTAAAAGAGCGAATATCAATTGTCTCCTCTTGTATATATTCGAACACACGTATGGGCAAATCAGAACAACCTAAATAATAAGCCATTTGTACTGTATCCATGTTTAAATATGCTTTTTGGAGTTTAATTTCTCTTTCCTCTGATAATTTTGTCAAAAACTGTAATCTGGTTAAACTTGAAATATATTTCTGTTTCTGAGAAGACACAATACCTACAAATCTATGATCCACATTGATATTAACTACCCAATAATAATATTCTGAAAGTCTTTCTATTAACTTCTTATGATTATATAATTCAAGATAAATTCTACTTTGATATCCTCCTTTAGGTATATCCGACATTCCGCACCCCAAAAATTCAAAAATAATTTGATTTTTTTAGATTTTTATAAGCAATCGAGTAGGAGGGCCCCGAAAGACCCGTCCCCTCACACCACCTGGCGTACGGTTCCGTACCAAGGCGGTTGATAATGAGTTAACAAACTGTTTCATGCTCCATTCTAAACTTTATATTTAAAATGATTTCACGAACCTAAGTCTACT